>NZ_LT706942.1 GCF_900155525.1 Mailhella massiliensis | reverse complement strand
CTTTGTGTATAGATTTCGAGTCGAGACAACTGGTTATCTCACAAAGGAACCCCTTTTTTAACTTATGTAAAGGCTTCGCCTTTTTGGAACTCCCCGCATAGCGGGGAGTTTTCAGTCTTAAAAAAAGAGGCCATGACCAGTTTTTTAACTGGTCAAGCCCCTAAAAACAATATGCACCGCATGGGAATCCGCACCGCATAACAGCGGTATCCCCGACTCGTGCGGCAAACGCCGGCTTTCTCCAAAAGACCTCCTGCCGTCCGTTTCGGCCTTTTTCCGGCAGGAGGTCTTTTGGTTCATTGCATGTCAAGCAGCCGAAGCCCCGTGGCATGCAGGAGAACGCCGTCTTCACTGAGACTTTAACGACTCTTTTTTTGCCTCTCCCAAGCTGTCGATAATAGTGATGACCAGTCCCCTGATGTTGTTCTCCGTGGTTCTGTACGGAGCGATGCGCAGAGTATAGAACCTTCCATTCATGGCGACGACTTCTCTATCGATGGGAACAAGATCCTTCAACACAGATTCGGCGTCGGCAATGATGTCCTCTTTGGGAAAACTGTGGGCGAATATCTGTATGGGGCGCCCCACGTCATGACTCAGCAGTTGAAATTCCCTGCCGATGTATTCCGTAAACTTGCGGATGTTCAGCTTGCTGTCCACAAACAGAATGCCGATCATGGTGGAAGAGAGGAAGTTCGACAGGTCGTTCGTCATCATGGTCAATTCATCCAGCTTCTGCTGATATTCGGAATTGACGGTATACAGCTCTTCATTAACGGATTGCAGCTCCTCATTGGAACTTTGCAGCTCTTCATTCGCCGTAAGAAGTTCTTCATTGGCAGCCTGCAATTCTTCATTAACGGTTTCAAGCTCGCCTATGGTCTTTTTCAAATCCTCTCGCGACTCCCGAAGTTCCCGTTCCAAATCGTTGATTCTTCTCGCTGCCGTTGCATCGATATTGTATTTTTCTGAAGGGCCGTTGGGAAGAACGGCCTTGTCTTCCACGAACATGACGGCGAGAAGCTCTTCTTCGTTGGTCGTTCTGGGAACGCTCTGAACGACAAGGTCGATGCACTTTCTTCCGGAAAAACAATCCACACACACGTCCGTATAGGTGATGGACTCGTGCTCCTCCCGGCACCGGTTGATGGCAGTAGACGCGGCAAGGCACAAATCCTTATTGATGACATTGAAAAAGTTCAAACTTGCCTTGCCGATGGAGCTGTTCAGATATTCGTAATAATCGCCGAAAAAATGCAGAATGTTGTTGTTCTTGTCCAAAATGACGGTAGCCGGAAGGAAACGTTCCAGAAACTGCGTATATACGTTTTCCTGAGGATGTACGTTGTCTTCACTGCGCGATATCTCTGCCATAGGATAATGGACAGTCTGCACGCTCGGAATGTTGAACATGGGTGGAGTAAGATCGCTGACCTTGCTGTCCACATGATGCATGTAGATTTTTTCAAGAGACCCTACCGGAGTGAATACCTTTAAATATTCTCCGGCCGTCTCGCTTTTACCGAGGAAAAGGTAGCCGCCCGCTTTCAACGCGGAATGGAAAATGGAAAAAAGGCTTCGCTGCAGTACGGGTTGAAAGTATATCAGCACATTTCTACATATGATCAGGTCCAGCTTTCCAAAAGGAGGATCGGAAGTCATGTTGTGTGTGGCAAATATGATCATCCTTCGTATATCTTTGGATATCTGGTACTGATCGTTCTTCTTGACGAAAAATTTGGAAAGTCGTTCCGTGGAAACATCGTCCAGAATATCATCAGAATAAATACCTTTGCCCGCCCGTTCCACGGCTTTGGCGTCAATATCTGTAGCGAAAATTTTAACATCGCGCTCAAGGCCGGTCTCATCCAGCACTTCACGGAAAAGAATGGCGGCGGAATATGCTTCCTCACCTGTGGAACACCCCGCACTCCACACTCTGATTGGGACATTTTCGGTGCTTTTTTCCACAATGCGCCGAACGGCGGTAGCCTTGAGTTTTTCAAAAAATTCCTTATCGCGGAAAAATCTGGTCACGCCTATGAGTATGTCTTTGGCCAGAAGCTGCGCCTCTTCCAGGTTCTTTTCCAAAATATCGGTATAATCCGACAAAGTAGCACAATGCGTAACCACCATGCGGCGTTCTATTCTACGCATGACGGTGCTGCGCTTATAGTAACTGAAATCAATGTTGCTGGCTTTTTTTAAAATGGAATAGACGTGCACAAGACTTTCCTCATCGGAAAACACCTGCACGTTCTGATGCGGCTGCATCATGCTGGGGTATTGCGCAACATTAAGCAGTTCCTCAACAATTTCAGAAGGAGAGAGCACAAAATCAGCCAGGCCCGTATTAATGGCGTTTTTCGGCATACCGTCGAACTTGGCGGTGGCCGGCGATTGAACGATGACCAGTCCCCCGTGCTCCTTGACGACCTTTATGCCATTGGTGCCGTCGGAACCGGTGCCGGAAAATACCACGGCGATGGCACGCTCCTTCATTTCCTCTGCAAGAGACGTGAAAAAAACGTCTATGGGGTGATTGATACCGCCGTGGGGATATTGTTTAAGGATGAGCCTGCCGTCTTTTATGGTCATGTTCATCTTCGGCGGAATGAGATACACGGTATCCGGCTCCACCTGCATGGCATTTTCTGCTTGAAACACCCTCATGCTGGTGCCTTTGCCGAGAATTTCCGCCATGAGACTTTTATGATCCGGAGAAAGATGCTGGATGACCACATAGGCCAGACCACTATTGGACGACATGCAGGAAAAAAACTGCTGGAGGGCTTCCAGACCGCCGGCCGAGGCTCCCATGCCGACAATAGGCGGAATGGTGCTGGCTGCGAGATTCGACATGGAAACTCCTTTACCACTGTTCGTGATGAGCTTTCAAGTACTTGCTTTCAAATACGTTTTTCGACAGGGGGCGGTCGTAGTAATATCCCTGTACATACCTGCAGCCTTCCGTGATCAATGTCTCCAGCTGCTCTTTTGTTTCCACACCTTCCGCGACACACGTCATTTTCTGTGTGTCGCATATATGAATGATATCCCCTACCACCGTCCTGCCGATAATGTTTTTATTAATGTCCGTGATGAGACTTCGGTCGAGTTTCACCGTGTTGAACTTTACGTTGGTAAAAATGGAAAGATTGGAGTAGCCCGAGCCGAAATCGTCAAGCGAAAATTTAAGCCCGAAACGGCGAAATTCGTCCATCACACGGTTAAGCGTACCGCTTTCCACATTACAAGCCGATTCCGTAATCTCCACTTCTATAAGATTCACGGCAAAACGCTCATGTCGACTGAAAATGGCAAGCAACGCACCGGAAAGAGAATAATTAAACAGCGTGTATCTCGAAAAATTCACAGAAATGCACGGCGTTATGAGTCCATGTTCATGCCACCGCTCAAGACACTCCAACACAAAATCAAGAACGAACAAATCAAGATTCTTGATCATCCCGAGTTCTTCCATCTTTCCAATGAACGACAAAGGAGACACCGTCTTGCCTTCTTCATCCAGCCCACGAACCAGCGCTTCCGCCCCGCATATCTTTCCGGTGGAAACATCGATTCTCGGCTGAAAATACACGGTAAAACGCCCTTCTGCAACGGCGTCCTCCACGGTGGCATAGCGCGTTTTGCCGAGCTGAAAAGACTCCTCACGGGAAAGATCAAGCGACGTGTTGCTCATCATAATGGACTGCGCTTCCTGAACCAGTTTCTCCGCGGAAAAAAACTCCTTCGCCCAAGAAAAACCGCAGTGAACATGGTCAGCGTACTTGTTCTGGAGCACCGTTCTGAGCCTGGTGCAGCGCGTAATAAAAATCTGTTCAAGCACATTGGGATACAACGCGACAAATTTTGTTTTTTCCGTGCGGAACACATTCTTCCCAAAAAAGCGTTCCAGCAGTTCCGATATGTTCAATATGATATAGTTTCCATATCGGTTGTCCATGGAAGGAATATCGGCAAAATCAACAACGAAACATCCCATAGTGCTATACTTATCCGAAGAAAAACCGGGAAGCTCACTACAATAGGCATAAAAGTTCTTTGTTTTTGTTAATTCGTCAATTTTTTCAATATAATTACTCTTACTATTTTCTATGCGCTTTTGTTCCTGAACAAAATAAAACAAAATTATTTCTACTATAGCAATACTATCAATATTTGTTTTTGCATTTTCTATACACAAAAAACCTTTTATAACACTATTATATATTATAGGAAATACCTCATATTCCCATGAATTATACTTTCTAAAGTCTGTAACTAATTCATTACGCTTTGTTCTCAAAGGCTTTTTATGCTTATAGCAATGTTTTAAAAGCGGAAACGTATCAAGAGTATATTCAGATATAATATTCTTTATACTCCTTTTTCCGTTATTCAACCATTCATACGGTACAAAAATATTAGCGCTTTTCTCATCGAGAAAAACAATATATGCTCTATCGGCATTATAAAACTTTCCTATATGATTCAGAATATTTTTTACCGATACTTCTATTGAACTTGAAGAAATCATAGAAAAAATACTTTTATACAACACTTCTCTTTCTTTTTTTGACAAATTCTCCATATTATCCTTATCATATGAAAATAAATGAAAATCATTTATATATTCAAGTCCATCATCAAAATTTATAAAACTTGTATCATATATAAAAATTTCATCATCATAAACCTGTCTTTTTACATTTACATATAAATTTGAAAGCTGAAGCAAAATATGGTCAATATTTGAGTCGTCAACTTTTCCCAAATATATATTTGCTGTAAAATATAACGACAATTCCTCATAATTACCAGCTATTGCCCTTCTTACAAAGTCAAAAGCTTTTTTTACCGTTGCGTGAACATACACCCAGCTTTCAACATCATGAAAAAAAACAACAATATTATCTTTATATGATCCTACAAGGTAGGATCCATCAAAAAATAAGCTCATTAATGACGACACAATCGGCCGCAAAATATCCATATTTTCATTCTTTTTCAATAACGGCTGAATAAAAACAACGGCGCTGGTATCATGATTTTCATTATGCAATATGCCACGCATCAGATTTTTTGTGGAATGGTCGTCATAAACTCCAGTTATGTTGTTGCGTGACAGTTTTCCTTCTCGATAACTTTCCCACAAATATTTTTTATTGACATCGCGTAAAACAATAAACGCGTATACACTGTCGGAGAATACCTGTTTTATCAAATTAACGGTAAAAGCCACCCAGTTAATATCGCCGTTATTATTAACTCTACGATATTCCAGCGTTATCCAGTATCTTTTCTCCCGATACGCTTCCAACAAGGCCTGTCGGCTGAACAGACGGGAAAAAATACTTTTCTCCTGATGAGAAAAACATCTCTCCTCCTTTTCCGCAATAATCTCCGAATACTTTATTTTGCCGTAATAATCCGTAAAATTTCTTCCCTCGCTCCAGACCTCCTCAACAAGATTCTCGGTAAGATTGACTCGAACCGTAAGAATAACATGGGAATGGAAACATTCCGTTCTTTCGGCCCCCATGAGAAAAAGCACAGACTCCCGGCCCGTATTGTCTACAGCCGTGGTAACGCCTACGGCTTTCACCGGCATTCCATTGTCATCCGTCAAAAAATGATACCGTACCGCCACCCATCTGAACCTTTGAACATCCCCGAATCGAATCTGAAGCATGACCGAGGAAGAACTTTTTCCGGACAGAAGCAGCTCCGCAAGGCGCTGAAACGCGACAACGGAGTTCGGATGTATAAGCTCCCGGCGGAGAATATCGTCGGGAAAATGCCAATCCGACACCAAATCGTCCCCCCGCTCGTTGATGACCGAAAAAAATCCGGTCCTCAGATCCACCTTCCAGAACAGCATCGAAGTATTGTCGTTCAAAAGTCTGAGAAACGTGTTCTCCATAGCCAGCTGTTCTTCATTCTTTTTTTCTTCCGTAATGTCGGAAGAAAGAACGAGTACATACGCCCCTCGCTCACGCAGGCTTCCGATAGGGAGAAAGCGACTCCGACACCATCGCCAGTTTCCACCGTCAACGGAAAAACGGAAGGTATTCTCAGTGCCGACATTTTTACTGAAACATTCGATAATGGCTTCATTATGCTGCACGGCGTCGCTCTGATGAATGAGGATGTCCCGCACACTGCCAAGCTGCACATGACGGCCGGCGTTCTGTTTCATGGTATGATAACAGCCTGAACTTACATACACGAGCTGCGCCGTTTCGCCCACTTTATACAGAGCTATCCAGTCGGTCAGCCGGGTAACGACGGCATTGAAGGGAACCGCTACGGGAAACTCCATAACGGCGCAACCGTCTTCTGCGGTTCGGGCGGCAGCCAGCGCCGCACACGCCTGTTCAAGCAGGGGATCAAACGTCAGCAGCGTACCGCAGGCAAACGCCGTTCCCACACAGACATGGATATCCGCGTCCTGAACGGCTCCGGCCACTGCGTCCAACCTGCCGCGCATATCCCGCATTTTGGCAAGGACTCGTTCGGCGGATTCCGGATTGAAATCTACCACAAGAAACATATCGTCATCCATCCTGGCCAGCAGGTTCGAAGGCTTCATACTGCCCGAAAGAACCTGCTCCATGCGGTGACGGACGCCGTCTGTTGTCTTCTCTGGCATATCTGGAGAGAAACGAATCTCAAAAATAATGAGAGCGCAGACATCTTCAGGCTTCATACGTGCAATATGTTCCTGAATAATGGCTTTTGCCGCCTCAAATGGCCATACGGAAACATTGCTGACGATACGGGGAGCTTCACTCATAGCGCGCCTTCTCAAAAATTTTTTGATCAGACAAAACTATGCTCCACCCCCGCCTTTCAATTCAAAGAGAGAGAGAGAGAGAGAGAGAGAGAGAGAGAGAGAGAGAGCATATTTCTTGAATTATAATAATGGGTTATCAAATAACAACCTAAACACAAAAAACTCTCTTATACCATCTGTCGAATGATGCTCCTTCTCTTCTATCCGGTCAAGAAAAAAATATTCCGGCGATAGTGCCCATGCGCCTTTCCGCACCTGATTGACCGGAAAACACGTTCGCGGTATAATGTATTTCTGCCGCCCTGTATGCCGCATATGTAAAAATCCCTTGGGGTGCAGGGGAGTCACAGCGGTCAAGGAGAACGTCATGAGCCGTAATGCCGATATGGAAAGAGCTTCAACGGAAAGCAGTTGACCAGTTTTTTCATGCACAAGCATTACTGCGAAAACGACGTGGAAGCGATTATTTCCTATTTTTCCGACGACCTTGCATGGATCGGCGCAGCCGAACACGAATATGCAGTAGGGGGGGAGGTCATCACGCAAATCTTCCGCCAGTTTACCGGAAAACTCCCCCCCTGCATCGTCTATGGGGAAAAGTACGACGCCGTACAGCTTTCCCCGGATATTTTTCTGTGTACGGGAATGCTGTACATTGCCACGGATCCGGAGTCCGATATCTGCCTGCGCGTTCACCAACGAATCACGACCATCTTCCGTTGGGAATCCGGTTCGCCGAGGTGCTGCCACATCCATATCTCGAACCCCTATTCGGAAATGGTGGACAGCGACGTGGGCTTTCCTGAAAAAATGATGAGGGAATCGCGCGAGTACCTGCTTGAAAAGGTAAGAGAACAGACAAGGCTTCTGGAAAAGCAGAAGAACAGACTGGAAGAACAGAACAGACTGCTGGAACGCCTGAGTTTCGAGGACACACTGACCGGACTTTACAACAGAACCAAGTTCAATCTGCTGGGCGATGAACTCACCAGCGGTCGCTTGGGGCTGGCCTGTTTTGACCTCAACGGTCTGAAACTCGTCAACGACAGGGACGGTCACCAGGCCGGCGACGCTCTCATCCGGTGCGCAGCCGACTGCATCCGAAGGCTGTTCCAAGGAACAGCCTTCCGTATCGGCGGGGATGAATTTCTTGTCATCGACAGAGAAAAAGACGAAAAGACCTTTCTCGACGCTGTCCGATGCGTACGCAACGACGCGGAAAAACATGGCATCAGCATCGCCGCAGGTATTTCCTGGCGGGAACAGGCGGATCTGAATCTTCAGCTGCACGAAGCGGACAAACGCATGTATGAGGATAAAAAACGCCACTATTCCTCCCGTCAGTACGACAGACGAAAACACTAACTCCCTGCACCGCTCTGAACACAACGAAATGCAGCGGCAGACGAGTCCACATGCGCGATGTTTGGTCGACAAATGCCCCTTCTGGGGATCGACTCCGACTTCAATCTGAACCCGTACGATGTGTTATTATATAAGTCACTTCGGCATCTGTAAATTAAAAATACTTGTGGAGCACAAAAGCTCTACTTACAACCTAAATACCGAGCGGTATACCGCCGAGCATAGAGACTAACATGGTGGCTATACACCACATGGGTTCGTACCATGGAAACGGTTACTCCTCCTAGAAATAATTGCAAATCAGCAAAGTATACTGAACAGTGCCAAAGAGTATGTTGACCATTCTTCCTATGACCTAGCCCTTCGAAAGAAATCACACGCAAGATAGCCTTCGACTCCAGCAACGAAAGCAAGACATCAGGTGCATGGCTCCCCCTCACCAGCGCTACTACTTCCGTAAAAGATGGATACGTTACGGTCAGTAACGATATGAAAATCAACTAGAAAAGATGACTTTTTGACTAATTAATAGCTATTACATCTTAAAAAATCAATTTGAATGTAACAACAGACTTTCAATCCTGAGCTATTTAAAACTACCAAAATCATGAATATCTAATAGAAAAAAAACATTTCAATAGCATTGATACAATTTTACATATATCATTCTCATTTTTCTATATGAATTTGTAAGCTATTAAACATGACGAACAATATTTGCATATATAAAATACCATCACTAATAAATAATATATTTATTATAAATTTATTATTTCAATGTAAAAACAGTTTTTATACAAAATTTTATTATAGTATTATTTATATATTTCAATTCTAATATAAAACTAAAAAATTATTATATAAATATATTCACACCATAACAGTAATTTTTTTATTAAAATATTATAAATAAGTTATGATAACATTAAATTAGTCTTTTATTGCTTATAGTATCCATGTGGAATACATATCAGTCATACTTCCACTTTTTTAGTCTTTTTCAGTCATTTATATAATTTGGCCACTGCCAACTCATTTTTTTTTGATGATATTCATAACTTATTCTCATCTTTCATTTTTATAAAATAGGAATAGCTATGTGTCATCAAATAACTCCCATGTATCAAAATAAATTAACTTCTATTTAATGAAATTAGCTCAATGGATTCTGATAATGACGTACGAAGATAACGAAATTCTCACTTTGAAAGAAGTGGCCCAAGCTCTTCGCCTTGACCCCAGAACGGTAAAAGAAGTAGCCTTTGCCTTAGGCGGCAGGCGCATTGGATACCGCTGGAGGTTTCGATGGGGCACGGTGTTGGAGTATTTCAGCAATGCCGACATTGAGACCGGACAAAGGAAATTGTTGGATGGCGAGAGTCATCGTGAACGGCAGGCAGGTAGCCTGCAAAATGTTCCCGGCAGGGAAAAAGCATGGCCCGGAATGGCGGGCCGCAAAAGAATGGGAGGAAGAGCAAAAAAAGCTCGCACGGGAAGGGATGACGATCCCCACGGCATTAGAACTGCTTATGGCGTGGGGAGATAGTTACCTTACCCATGTTCAGCGAACCATGAGCCGACAGACCTATGTGGAAAAGAAACTGGTGACGAAGGACTTTTTCGCCTACTGCGGCAAAAAGGCATCCATGACATCGCGGAAATCACTTCGGCAAGAGCCTATGAGTTTCTTTCCAGAGTCAAGGATGAGCGCGGGGCGAACGTTGCCAACAAGTACCGCAAGAATCTGCTGGCTGCATGGAACTGGGGTTCCGACTTCTTTGAGGGATTTCCACAGGTGGCACCACCTTTTCTGAAGGTGAAGCCATTTCCCGTAAAGCACGGCGAGCGCTATGTTCCACCGGAAAGTGATGTCATCAAGGTGTTCCAGCAGGCAGAAGGGCAGGACCTGGTCATGCTGCTGACCCTGTACTTCACGGGAGGACGCAGAAGCGAAATCTTCCGGCTGACGTGGAGTGACGTGGACCTTCAGAAGGAAAAAATCAGGCTGACCGACAACAAGTCGGGGAATGGCATGGAACGGGTGCGCTGGCTCCGAATTCACCCGGAACTGGTCAAGGCGCTCAAGTGGTGGCGGGATGCCCGTCCCTGCAAGGTGGACAATGTGTTCATGCAGCTTCAGAACGACACGTTTCTGGGGCAGCCGTTCACCCAGCGCATTCACTTCATGGAGCGTCTCTGCCGGAAGGCCCATGTGAAGCCCTTCGGTTTTCACGCCATCCGGCATAAAAGTGCGGCCATCACGTTCGTGAGTTCAGGTCTGAATGCCGCCCAGGTTCTTATGGGACATTATCGGGCGACCACCACGGACCGATATACGAAAAGCGCGGGGCTGTACACGGACCAGAGCGAAATTCTTTCGGCTCTGGGAGGCAGCGGCATCGGGCAGGTAGTGGAAGACCTGCTTAAAACAAAAATTCCTCAAGAGAAGGTCTCCTGAGGAAAAATTGTAACCCAATTTTTGTAACCCAAAAACTGAGCTGCTGTAGCCTATTGAAATTTTTGGCGTCCCCAGGCGGATTTGAACCGCCGTTGACGGCGTGAAAGGCCGCTGTCCTGGGCCGGCTAGACGATGGGGACACGGTGTTGCCGTGGCTGGGCTACAAGGACTCGAACCTTGATTATCGGAGCCAGAATCCGACGTCCTGCCAATTGAACGATAGCCCATCAGCGAGAAAAAAACTTACCGGAACCGCCGTAAAAGTCAAGCGATTCTTTTCGGAAATTTCAAATTTCTTTCAAAACGCTCTCAGCCGATACGCCTGTGGGAAGAAAATCGTATGATAATCAAGTGACATATCCACCATACGGCAATAACGGAAATCAGGCCGATAAGCCAGCCTACGACAATATCGAAGGGATAGTTCTTGCCCACATAAATCTGCGAAAAGCCCACGCAGAACGGCAGAAGGTACACCCAGGGATTGGAACGATAGAACAGCATGGAAAGCACCACGGCCACGGCCATGCAGGCCGCCGCGGGAGAAGAAGGCATGGAACCGCCCAGCCCTTCGGTTTCCGTGGTGTACTGGTCCACGACGATCCACTGTTCCGTTTCGGCGGCGTAATAGTTGGTCCCCATCACTTCCTGACAGGGTCTTTCCCGGTTGATGGACGATTTCAGCGCGCTGGTGGTGATATCGGTCACGCCTACGGAAAGCCCCATGAGAAGAACCAGCATGAGCACGCGGCCCACGGGTTCCAGCGAACTGCGCCAGCAGTGCACGGCATAGGCCGTCACGCAGACGAAGGCGCCCACCCACATGAGCCAGACCTGGGAAAACAGGGGCATGATGAAGTTGAACACCGCGTTATGCGCCGACACATTGATGAGTTCAAACAAAGACTGATCGATAATCTGAAACATAGGAGCCTCGTTATGGATGATGTATCCGCATCACAGGCGGGAAGATGCCGTTTTCTCAAATGCGAAACACCGGGGGCAGAACCCGGAGTGCCTACTCTACGTCGCCTGCGCCGTCGCCGTCAATCACGGCCCCGGCAAGGCGGTTCTGTTCCCACTGCCAGCGGGCAAGCCCGTTGAAGATATTCTTGCGCCGCACCTTGCTGCCCGCGCACATGGCGTCGAGCACGTCCATCATGTCCGCACGCTTCGTTTTGCCCGCCGAAGGGCAGGGATTGGAAAACACCGGCAGTTCCCACTGTCTGGCGGCCCGCATGATTTCCGCCTTGGGAAGCAGCATGAGGGGTCGTATGACCTGAAGCGCTCCGCCGAAAAAAGGCTCGTTCATGCTCATGCCCGCCACCTTTCCCGTCTGAACAAGATTCATGAGAAAGTTGGAGACGAGATCGTCGTTGTTGTGCCCGAAGGCGAGATGGGTGAGCTTATATTCCCGGCAGAGGGTGAACAGACGCTTGCGGCGCAGGCGCGCACAGTAAAAACAGGCGGAGTTTCTTAAATTTTCTTCCGAATGGCCGCGCGGCCCGTAATCGGTCACCTCAAGATGCCCGGCAATCCCTTCCTGGGCCAGCCAGCGGGCCAGGGGTACATGGTTTTCCGGGTCGAACCCGGGATTGAGGTGAATCGCCATGATTTCAAAAGGAAAGGGCACGATGCGCCTGCGTATCTGCAACACCTTGAGCAGTACGAAGCTGTCCACCCCGCCCGATACGGCCACGCCCACGCGGGCGCCCGGGCGCAGCATTCCCGTACTCTGCATGGCCTTGCCCGCGGCCTTCACGCATACCTGCTGCGCGTAGCTGAGCTTGCTTATCCGGCTCAATATCTTCTCCCTGAAACGGATGAAGGTTCCTCATGTCGCCCGGCGGGGCAGAAAAAACGCCGCCCCAAACGGCGTCCGCCGCCCCCCGTATCCCGGGAGCCGTATCCGGCATGTTCCGCGGCAGCCCCGGCTCTGTGCGACGGAAAAAGACGACCGTTCCGTCACTGCGGAAATACCTGCAGAACGGAACAATTTCAAGCGCAAAGCCGGCTCTCCCCGGTCCGGCCTTTCCGCGGGCCTCTGCTCCGGGCGTATCCGCAGCCGGAAACGGCCGCAGGATGAAAAAGGCGGAGCCAGGCCCCGCCCTTTTCTTCTGTCCGCCCGTCTGCTACTGGAGCATGTTCCCGCCGCTCAGAGCGGCGCAAAGCAGCGTACGGACGCCGAAGCCCGTCGCCCCCTTGGCGTTGACGGGGCTTTCCCCCATATCGGCGGCCGCCATATCGATATGCGCCCACGTCACCCCTTCGCGTATGAACTGCTGAAGGAACACGGCCGCATGAACGGCCCCGCCCTCACGCCTGCCGGAATTGACCATGTCGGCGCAGGAGCTTTTCAGCACCTCAAGACTGGTGGACGTCCACAGAGGAAGCCTCCAGTTGCGTTCCCCGAGAGCCGTACCCGCCGCACACAGTTCGGCGGCAAGGGTCTCGTCTTCCGAAAACACGCCCGCCGCTCCCAGGCCGAGCGCCACGGCGCACGCACCGGTAAGGGTGGCGATATCAAGAATACGGAACGGCTGATAATGCTCCTGCGCCCAGGCGAGAGCATCGGCCAGAACAAGCCTGCCTTCCGCATCGGTATTCACGATTTCAATGGACTTGCCGTTCTTTGCAACCACGATATCCCCGGGTCGCGCGGCATGGCCGTCGGGCATGTTCTCCGCACAGGCCATGATGCCCACCACCGGACGCGAAGGCGCGGCGGAAGCACCGAGCCGCCCCAGGGCCTCCATCACGCCGAGCACGGCGGCCGCGCCCGACATGTCGCCCTTCATGTCTTCCATGCCCTTGGCGGGCTTCAGGCTGATGCCGCCGGAATCGAAGCAGAGTCCCTTGCCTACGAGAATCACGGGAGCAAGGCCTTCCGTCCCTTTGGGCGTGTATTCCACCACGGCCATGCGGGGTTCTTCGGCGGAACCGCGGGCCACCGCCAGATAGGCGCCCATGCCTTCGGCCTCCAGCTCTTCCCGGCCCAGCACACGGAAGGACATGCCGTGCCTTGCGGCCACTTCCCTCGCCTTTTCCGCAAACGCGGAAGGCGTCATGACGTTGGCAGGGTCATTGGCGGCGTCGCGGGCGAGCATGATGCCGGAAGCTTCCGCCTCGGCCATTCTGGCGGCGGCGCGCACGTCGTTTTCCACAAATTCGCCTTCCAGCAGAAGGCCCAGCCAGCGGGGATCGGCATGAGAACTTTTCTCGCTCAGCCAGCGGTCATAGCGATACAGCCCGAGGAAGGCGCTGAGCACGGTTTCCCGCACGATTGCGGCCATGTCGACACCCAGACGCGCGGCGACGCGGGCAAGGGAACAGCCGTCCACCCCCACGGTTTCCAGATCGTACTCGCGGCAGCGGCGCAGCGCGGTACCTACGGCGTAGCGGAACGCGGTCATATCCGCCTTCTCCGCCCTGCCGAGTCCCACGCCGAGCACACGGGATATCTCCATGGCTTCCGGCCCGTAAAACATGACGAATTCGCCCTTGTGCCCGCGAAAATCGCGCCACGCGGGAGCGATGCCGAGCCAGGGAGCGCGTTCGGCAAGTTCGGGACAGGCCTGCTCCACACGTTCATCCTCAAACACGAAGCTGAGCACCACGTCGGCCTTCCAGCGGGAAGGACCGCCTGCCTGAAAACGTATATCCATAAATTCACCTCGGAATGTTCATGGTTTTCTGCCGGGCGAAACGTTTCTCATCGCCCGGAAAACAAAGCGCCCCTTCAGGCGCGTACATGCCGTTTCTCTATCTGCGGCCGAAAAAATACCCCCGGCGGCCCTCTGCGTCACGTTCCGGGTTCTCAAGGCCCACGGCGCGACGCAGCGCCGCCACCTCGAGATCGGAAAGCGGACGCACCCTGCCGGGAGCAAGGGAACCGAGTTCCAGCGGCCCTTCCTTCACTCTTCTGAGACGCAGCACCGTAAAGCCCACATCGCGGCACATGCGGCGTATCTGCCGGTTCAGTCCCTGATGAAGCACCATTTCCAGAAGTATCCCGCGAGAAGACTTCGAGGGAAGAACCCGCACCTCCACAGGAGCGAGCTTTTCCCCCTCGGCCAGCGTCATGCCCCGGCGCATGAGGGAAAGCGCAGCAGGCACGGAATCCTCACCGTCTTCCGGCCGCACCAGTACATGGTAGACCTTGGAAAGGTGCCAGCGCGGATGGGTAAGGCGGTGCGCAAGCTCGCCGTCGTCGGAAAGCAGAATCAGCCCTTCGGAAAAATAATCCAGCCTGCCCACGGGAAAAAGACGCCTGCGCCTCCACGGATCGGGCACAAGGTCGAGCACGGTTTCCCTTCCCTCGGGATCGCTTGCCGTGGAAACCACCTGCACAGGCTTATTGAGCATGAGCCAGCACACCTTCTCTTCCGAGGCCTTGAGCTGCACGGGCCTGCCGTCGAGCTCCACGCGGTCTCCGGGGGCAACGCGAAGAGCCGGAGAATCCGCCACGGTTCCGTTCACGCGTACTCTGCCTGCAAAAACAAGTTCATCGGCCCGGCGGCGCGAGCACACACCCGCATCCGCCAGTGCCTTGTTCAGTCTGACACCTTCCGCCACGCCTTTGTCTCCGATACGGGCCGGGGCTTGCCCCGGGAAAAAGTCGTCATTCTCCACTGGCACATCGGGATAATGTGGGCTATCATACCATCCGTCAAGACCATACCCCCGGACGGACCCGTTTTTCCTTGTCCCTATAACAAGACCAGAGAGATATGCACCTTCCTCCAGCTCTTACCTCTTCGCTCTTCACCACGCTCTATTCCGCCATCTGCGCCACGCTCCGCATCCGGGAAGAAAACCGCGCGGAAGTGGACGCCATACACGCCAGGGGAGAACGCATCATCTTCTGCCTCTGGCATGACGAACTCTTCTCCCTCATTCCGGTTTCCCGCCATCTGCGCGTGGTCTCCATCGTCAGCCCCAGTTCCGACGGCGACATGCTGGCCCGCATTCTCGCCTCGAAAAACGTAGGCGCCGTACGCGGTTCCAGCACCCGCGGAGGCGTGCGCGCGCTGCTCAGCCTGGCGCATATGATGAAGCAGGATCTCGTACATGCCTGCATCACCGTGGACGGTCCGGCAGGTCCGCGCCACAAAACCAAGGAAGGTCCCTTTTTCCTTGCCAACCGCACCAACGCACGCATCATGCCGGTGCGCATCTATCAGAAGCACGCCCTGCGCTGCCCCACCTGGGACAGATTTCAGGTTCCCCTGCCCTTTTCCGGCGTGACCATCCGCTTCGGCCATGCCTGGGATGAAGGAAAAAAGGAAGTTCCCGACATCGAGGAATCCACCATGGCACGGGTCAGCGCGCGTCTGGAAAAAGAACTGCACGAACTTGCCGTAGGGCTTATTCCCGGAGTTTCCGCATGACTCGCAGCGACCAGATCCGTCTTGCCCTGCTGAAGGCCGCAGGCAGCGCGCTGCGCCTTCTGGGGTTTCCCGGCATCGAACTTCTCGGCAACGGCGTGGGACACCTCATCTGGTATTTCGTGCCCTCCCGCCGCAGACTCGCGGTAAGAAACATCATGCGCCATCTCGGCATGACGGAGAAGGAAGCGGAAAAAACGGCCCATGCCAGCTTCTGCCATACGGGTCGTTCCTTTCTGGAAATTCTGCTTACCGGACGCTTCGGCATGCATTCCCCGCGCCTGCGCATCGAATCGCCCGAGCTTATGGAAAAACTGCGTTCCTGCGACCGGCCTATTGTGGCGGCCACCGCCCACTTCGGTTCATGGGAGCTGCTGGCCTCCATGCTGGGCCAGCTCTATGAAGCCCCGAGGCCTCGCATGGTGGTGGTGCGCCGCTATCACGACGAAGCAGTGCAGACCTTCATCGCCTCCTGCCGCGAAGCTACGGGAGCGGATATGGTAGGACACAGAAACGCGGCCATGAGCGTAATACGGGCCCTGCATCACAAAGGCATCGTGGCCTTTCTGGTGGATCACAACACCTCGCCTGCGGAAGCGGAATTTCTCCCCTTTCTCGACGAAGTGGCGGCCGTGAACATGGGCCCCGCACTGCTCGCCGTCCGGGCAAAGGCGCTCATCTGGCCGGTGGCTCTTGTCCGCGACGGCAAAGACTACGTCTTCCGTATGCAGGAACCTCTGGACACTACGCTCCTTGAAGGTTCCCGCGACGAACAGGTAAAGCAGGCGGCCGCCTTCTACACGCAGGCCATAGAACGCTTCATCCGTGAAAACCCCGAACAGTGGTTCTGGATGCACAATCGCTGGAAGACCAGGAGCGACAAGGGGTGACCGCAGCAGGCCTGCCCCGGCACGGCCGCCTGCAGCCGCCGGAAAAAGCCGACGCAGCCTTTCACGGAAGAAGGCAATCTCCCGCTCATCGCGAGAAAACGCTCAGAACGGCCTATTCTTCGTTTTCGCGCTCACCGTATTCTTTTTTAAGGTATATTCCATACTTCTGCTTCTTTCTGGTCAGGGTGGAAAGTTCTATGCCCAGTCTCTCGGCGGCCTCCTTCAGAGAGGACGACGACGCTATGGCCTTTCGGAGTACCTGCTCCTCCACCATTTCCAGAATATCCTTAAGCTTCCGCCCCTTCTCCAGAGAAGGGGTCTTCTTTTCCGCATTCCTGAATTTCTCCGGTAACAGCTCCTCCCCTATGAAATCCTCGGGGGACATGATGACGAGCCTCTCCACCAGATGTTCCAGTTCGCGGACATTCCCCGGCCAGTCATATTGCAGAAAACAGTGCAGCGCGTGCTGGCTGAACTTCTTGTGCACCTTGTAACGCTCATTGAAGCGCTCCACGAAAAACTGAACGAAAGGAATGATGTCGTCCCTGCGGTCGCGCAGGGGCGGAAGCTGAATTTCCAGCACATTCAGCCTGTAGTACAGATCCTCCCGGAACCGCTTCTCCGCAACCATGCTCTGAAGATCTCTGTTGGTGGCGGCAATGACACGAACGTCCACCGCACGGGCCTTGACCCCGCCTATGCGGATCAGTTTCTTGTTCTGCAGGACAAGCAGCAGCTTCGTCTGCATATTGAGGGGCAGGTCAGCAACCTCATCCAGATACAGAGTGCCGTGGTTGGCAAACTCGATGAGCCCCATCTTGCCCTGACGCGATGCGCCGGTGAACGATCCCGCCTCATAACCGAACAGTTCCGATTCGAAAAGATTCTCGGGAATGGCGCTGCAGTTCACATGAACAAAAGGGGTTTCCTTGCGGGTACCCGCATTATGGATGAATTTGGCAAGATGATCCTTCCCCGTACCTGTTTCGCCGAGAATGAGCACCGTGGCCGTCACCTGAGCCATACGGAGAGCAGCCGCGTAAATATCCAGCATTTTGCCGTCGTGAACCACATAACTGTTCAGTCCGCCTTTTTCAAAGAGCGCTTCCTGCAACTGCTTCTGACTCACCTCCATGCGTTCCGTCACTTCGGCAAGCTGCTGCTGCATCTGAAAGACCTGATCGCAGTCCACAAGATAGTACATGAGCCAGCGAAGAGAGCCGTCCTCATTGAAAATGGGAGTCGCCGTGGCGATGGTGTCATGCCCGGTATTGAAGTCCACCATGCAGGTATAGGATGAACGCTTGTTGAGCACTACGGAAAGCATGTTTTCCGCGCCCTGCACGTTGACGGAGTGTGCGGTCATGATGTCCAGAATGTGCTGGCCTTCGACCTTGTGCACTTCAAACTTGCTGATGCGCTGATACTGAGGGTTGCCCCAGACAAAACGGCCTTCACCATCACAGATGGCGATACCCACATCGCTCTTGTACAAAATTTCAAAAATATCCTGAGACAACCTTGGGACTGACAAAACCCTACTCCCTTCCGCTCGTCACACCCTGCAGCGGCCATGACCCACCCGAGAAAAAACGCTTCCCCACTGTCCGGTTCAGCATTCACAGAACATCATCCTGCGCATATGCGGTTCAGTCTTTCTTACCGCCCCCCGGTAAAAAATCCCCACAGCGGTCCAGTTCCCGACGACATGGGATGATATACGCCAAACCATATATTTTTCCATGAAAAGTTCCACAACACAACCCTGTTTTCCCAGCATCCTGCAGAAAAAAACGCCCCGCCTTTGACGACGGGGCGTTCCCGATCGGCATCAAAGCCGACAGCCTACCCGCCGCCCGTCATAAAGGGCATGTTTGAGCAGACCGTTTTCCGCACCGAGGGTCGAACCTATCTCATGAATTTCTCCCGCGACGCCCTCCAGCGACCGGGCCAGAGCATGAGAAGGAACCTGCGGCATGAGCACCATGACGCTGTCGCAGGAGAGCACGGTTTCCGTTCCGTCCGAGGACCGGACGCGTACGCCGTCCTTCGTGATTTCCACAGCCTTCGTCCCGGTCAGCACGCGGACATTCTTGCGACGGAACCACGGGCCTATACGCTGGAAGTAGCGTTCGGGAATACCCGCACCCCAGGTTTCACTCTCTTCCACGATGGTGACGTCACGGCCGCGCTTTTTCAGGAAGACCGCGCCCTGCACACCTTCAATCTGCCCGCCGAGAACCACCACTCTTTTGCCCACGGGAAGGAAGACATGGCTGAGTCTGGCCAGCAGCTCGGGACCGAACAGACGCAGAGGCAGCGCCGCAAGACGCGACAGTCCCTTGATGGTGAAGACCTTCGAACCGTGTATGCCGGGAATCTCGGGTACGGCATATTCGGAACTCGTTGCTATCACCACGGCGTCGGGCTTTTCCTGAAGCACCAGCTCGCGGGTGACGGTGGTATGGAGCTTCACCTTCACGGGAAGCTTACGGATCTGCGTGGTGAGGTAGTCGTAGATGGGCATGACGTTCTCCACCTCGCACCCCTTGATCATGGAGGCAAGCTTGATACGACCTCCGAGGGAACCGGTCTTCTCGTACAGCGTCACCTCATGACCGCGCAGGGCGGCCACACGGGCGGCTTCCATGCCGGCGGGACCGCCGCCTATGACCATGACCTTCTTCTTCGTCGCGGCAGGACTCATGTCCATTTCCTTTTCCCGACCGAGAGAAGGGTTCACACGGCAGATGCGCGGCTGGGTCACGGGGTCTTCACAGCTGGCGCAGCGCGTGCAGCGTACGATGTCCTCGGGGCGGCCTTCCAGAATCTTGCGCGGCATCTCGGGGTCGGCCCAGAGTCCGCGGCCTATGCCGATGATATCCGCATCGCCGTCCTCGAGCACCTTTTCCGCAAGATCCTCGTTCATTCTGCCCGCGGTGATCACGGGCACGCTGACCGCCTTCTTGATATGGCTTGCCGAGTCCGTCCACAGCCCCTTGCCGCGATAGGCTTCCATATAAGGCTTCATGAAGTCTTCCGGCTCGGGATAGGGGAAGTAATCCGGGCAGTAACGGAACGGGGCCTCACCGTAGCCGTAACCGGCCACGTTGATGAACTGCGCCCCCATGGACTCGAAGGCACGGGCGTTCTCCACGGCCTCCTCAATGGTAATGGCGCCGTTCGCGCCGTATTCACGGCCGTTCATGCGGACGCCGAGCACGAATTCAGGCCGGCAGCGCCTGCGGGCTTCCTCAAATATCTCGCGCACGATGCGCGTACGGTTCTCCACGTTCTGCGCGCCGTATTCATCCGTTCTGTGATTCCACACACGGCTGACGAAGCTGTTCAGAAGATAGCCGTGAGCGACATGAATTTCCATGCCGTCGAATCCGCCCTGATCGGCGCGGACACAGGCTTCCACGATCTGACGCTGCTTTTCCCGTATCTCCTCCAGCGTCATTTCCCGGCAGGGATTGGCAAGCGGCGGCTTCATGGGGATTTCATCAAGCCCGAGGGAAGAGGAGGATATGGGAAGCGCTCCGAGGCGGGGCCATGCGGCGGGGCCGGAATGATGGAACTGCGCGAAGATCTTGCAGTCGTACTTGTGTACCTTGTCCGCCAGGTGGCGCAGTCCGGGGATGAACTTGTCGTCCCACAGGCCGAGATAGATGCCGGGAGTGTCCTCTATGGCGCACCCTCCTATGATCACGGCGGCGGCCCCGCCTCTGGCGATATTCTCGTACAGATCCTCGCCGGTGCTGTCCTGGGCAGACCCGTCCTGATTCCAGCGCCAGGTGGACTGCCCTGTCTTTACAATTCTGTTTTTAAGCACGCAGGTCGGGCTGAGCGCTATGGGAGAAAACAACTTGGGATATTTCATGACGGCTCCGAAATGCTGGCAGGCCCCTTCCGCAAGGCGGCACGGACAAATCCCGGGTTCCGAAGCCCCGGAAAAAATCGGCGTCCGGCGACGCGCTTCTTATGGGGAAACGCAGATCCTGCTGAGAAAAAATTCAGTAAAAAATGCACTGAAACAGACCGGGGGAAGAAGCACTTCCCCCGGCTATGCCTGTTACTTGAGAACGCCGATTTCCTTATAGTACCTGGCCGCACCGGGATGCAGGGGGAAGGCCATCTCGCGGGCCGCGCCCTCCACGGTGAAGCTGCCCCAGGCGGCGAAGGAGTTCACGAGTTCGTCGCGACCTTCACAGATGGCCTTGGTGATCTTGTACACTTCTTCCTCAGGCATGTCGGCGCGGACGCTGAGCCCCGTCATTTCCGCCACGGAAGGAATGTCCTTGCCGCCCACACGGCCGGAGTAGAAATCGCCGGACACGGAAGCGCGAACCATGCCGTAGCGCTTGTTCATCTTTTCGGCCACCTCATCGCTGATGGGGAGCCACTTCATCTTGATGTCCTTGCTGATTTCGGCGAGGAACCAGCTTTCACCGGGTCCGAGCCACACGATCATGTCCACGAGGCCGTCCTTGGCAAGGTTGGTCATGTCGTCGTAATTGTTGAAATAGACCTGTCCGCCCCAGCTTTCGATATCGTCGAAGGTGAAGCCGTATTCGCCGAACAGCCAGCGGCCGTAGCTGTCACCGCCGCCGCCCTTCATGCCCACGGCAAGACGCACGGGCACCTTACGGTCACGAAGTTCCTCGATGCTGTTCACGCCGAGGTCTTCGCGCACCACCACGTTGATGGGACTCAGGTCATTCCAGCATACAAGCTGGGCCACATTCTTCACCGGAGCCTTGAAGGGGGCTTCCCCCTTGCGGGCCACGGAACCAAGAGCTATCTGCACGATGCCGATATCGGCCTGACCGCGATCCATGCGGATGGGGTTCACGGTGGCGCCGCCGGGCAGCATGGTGATTTCCGTATCAGGATAGGCGTTGGTGATGAGCTTGCCTACAATGCCCATGCCCACATACCAGCTGCCGGTCACGGGGCCGGACACGAGGTTGAGCTTCATGGGTTCCGCACCGGCCTGAGCAACGGTCAGTCCCAGAGCCAGAGTGCAGGAAAGAAGGATGCTGGAAAGTTTCATACAGACTCCTTTTCCGAAGATTACAGACCGAGAAGTCCGGCTGCGTTGTCGTGCAGGGTGAGCTGCAGGGATTCCTGAGTGAAGCCCTTGGCGCTCCATTTTTCGATGCTCTGCTTCAGGCCGCCCACAGGATAGGTGCTGGCAAAGAGCGTTCTGTACTTCAGGTAGCCGTTGGCCGCCGTCACATACAGGTCGGACATGGGCATATTGTCCGTATAGAGATACACGTCGGGCACGAGGTAGATGTTGGGGCAGGTCATGGCCACGCCCAGCATCTGGGGCACAAAGGGCCAGCAGGCGTGGGCCACGACGATTTTCAGCCGGGGGAACTTCTTGGCCACGCGCTGGATGACCAGCGGGTCGGCATAGGTAAGATCGGGACCGGCCACGCCGCTTGCAGTGAGGGTCACGATGAGGCCGAGCTGTTCGGCGGTCTCACAAATGGAGAGAATGCGCTCGTCGTCGGCGTACATGCAGGGTTCGCACCAGCCGGGGTCCATGCTGATGCCCTTGAAGCCGAGCTCTCCGGCCACATATTCCACTTCCTTGCGGGCTCCCGCGTCGTTGGGGTCGATACCGGCAAAGGGAATGAAACGGCCGGGATGGCTGTTTGCCAGCTCATAGAGATCTTCGGGAAGAATGTTGCCCGCGTTGATAGCCTGTCCCTTGTTCTTGCGGCCCATGACGACGCACGCCTCCACACCGGCCTCGTCCATTTCCTTCATGAACAGATCCATGCTGCGCTGTTCGCAGGACGGCACTCCGGCGCGGCCCATTTCAAAGGCGCTCAGCTTGCGGGGATCCTTCTGCGGAACCACATACTTGGTGAAGATGCCCATCTCAAGAAATCCGCGATAAGGCGGACGGACACGAAAATCGATAACCATGGCACATACTCCTTTCTTGTGCTGTTATGACGATCAGGCCGCGACGACGGTATTTTTGCGGCGTATCCACTGAAGAATTCCCACTCCGGCCATGAGCGCCACACCGATGACGTCGGTCATGGAACCGGAGTCGATGAGCATGAGACCGCCCGCAATGAGCAGAAGCCGTTCCCAGGAATGGCAGCGACTGACGAAGTAGCCCTGCATACCGCCGGAAAGACCGAGTACGCCCACGATGGAGGTCACCACGGCGCGGCCCACGGTAAGGGCGTCGCCCTGGAGCATGAGCGCAGGCTGGTAGGCAAACATGAAGGGAATGATGAAGGCCACGATGCCGAGTTTCACGGACACCCAGCCCGTCTTCATGGCATTGGCCTCGGCAATGGCCGCCCCTGAGAAGGATGCCACGCACACGGGCGGCGTGATGGCGGAGAGAATGGCGTAGTAGAACACGAACATGTGCGCGGCAATGACGGGCACGCCGGCCTTGACCAGAGCCGGAGCGCCGAGGGCCGCCACGATGATGTAGGCGGGGCTGGTGGGAACCCCCATGCCGAGGATCATGCTGGTGATCATGAGGCAGATCATAAGCAGAAGCAGGCTGTCGCCGGCGAGCATGGTTACGAAGTTGATGAACTTGTAGCCCACGCCGGTAAGGGCGATGACGGCCACCACGATGCCCGCGCAGGCGCAGCAGGAGGAAATCATGAGCGCATTTCTGGCGGCCTGTTCCAGAGCTCCGGCAAGACGCTTCAGGTCGAAGCGGGTTTCGGCACGGAATACGGAAAGCACCAGAATGGTCACGATGCCGATGAGCGCACAGGACACGACGCTGCGGCCCATGAGCATGACGGCCACCAGCACCACCAGGGGCAGCAGGTAGTACATGCGGATCATGACGCTGCGCGTGGAGGGAATCTGCTCTTCCGGCAGACGGCCGATATTCTTGTTTACCGCCTCGAAATGAATCATGGCCAGAAGAGCAAGATAATAAAGCAGGGAAGGCAGAAGCGCCGCCTTGGCGATTTCCAGATAGCCCACGCCGATGAGGTCGGCCATGATGAAGGCGGCCGCGCCCATGATGGGCGGCATCATCTGGCCGCCGGTGGAGGCCACGGCTTCCACGGCGCCGGCAAAGGCGGGAGAATAGCCCACCCTCTTCATGAGCGGAATGGTGAAGGTGCCCGTGCCGTACACGTTGGCCGGAGCGGAACCGGAAATGGTGCCGAACAGCGCGGATGCGAAGATGGCCACCTTGGCGGGACCGCCCTGGGAACGGCGGGTGAGCAGGCAGGCAAGATCCATGAACAGGGAACTCATGTTGGCCTTTTCCAGAAACGCGCCGAACATGACGAAGGCGTAGATCATGCCTGCGGCCGCCGCCAGGGGCACGCCGTAGATGCCGTCCGTGGTCAGGAAGAGCTGTTCAAGAAGATCGGGAGTATAAATGCCGTTGTGGCGCAGGCCTCCGGGCAGATACTGCCCGAAGAAGGCATAGAGAATGAACACCACGGAGACTATCACCAGCGGAAGCCCCGCCGTGCGTCGCGTGATCTCAAGCACGAGGAGCACGCAGCTGACTCCCATGAACCAGTCCATATCGGTCAGCGGGTCCACATAACGCAGACGGTCCATGATGTAGTCGTTTTCCATGATGATGTACGCCCCTATGGCCAGCGCCAGCACGGCAAGGCACAGGTCCAGCAGGAACATGGGCAGAGGTTCCCTGCCTTCCTTGTAACGGAAGGCGGGACGCCAGAGAAAAACCAGCGTCATGATGAGAGCCAGATGCGTGCCGCGCTGTATGGGCGTGGGCAGGACGCCGAACCCGCCCGTGGAATAGATTTGAAACAACGTCAGAACGACAGCAACAACGGATGCTATCGGGGCCACCGACTTTCTGGAAAAGGTCATTTGTTTGTGCTCCTTATATCTTCATGGGAAGGGACCCATTCCCTTCTCTTGAGAGCATGTCTTCCTGCACGGCTCCGTGCAGGCCCTGCATCGACCGCCTGTTCCGGCAAAGGGCGTGTTCCTTTTACGGAATCGGCCTCATCACCGCCGAGGCAAAATGCACTACGTCCGTTCCGAAGATGCCGCAGCAGGAGTCATGTGCACGGGTGCACATGACTCGCCGCCGGGGCGGCAGAGCAGCGCGGCAAGGAAGCCCACTCCTATGAGAACAAAGAAAAGCAGGAACATGCCGGCATACACGGTAATGTCGTACACGCCTCCGGGGGCGATCCGTTCCATGATCCAGCCGCTGCACATCTGAAGAATGCCGCCGCCGAGGGCGGTATAGATATTCACCATGCCCGTAGCCGTTCCCACAATGGAGGAAGGAAAGTCTTCCTGAATCTTCAGAAGCCCGAGACTGCCCACACCGCCGACGAACACGCTGAAGAAAAATCCCCATACGGGAAGCACGGCATAGGGAAGAACCGGGGCAGGAATGATGAGCACGCTTCCCAGCGCCATACCTGCAAGGCACACCGCGGCCATGAGCTTGCGCTTGGACACTCTCACCCAGGAAAGAAAGGCGCCGTGCAGAGAGGGACCGATGATGGCGCCTGCGGAAATGGCCATGAGCACCACGGAAGCACGTTCCTTGTCGAGGCCGTAGCCCTGCAGCAGATACGGCCCGGCCCACAGGCCGCTGAAGGCATAAAACACGCCGTACATGCAGAAGAACCACAGCGACACGCCCCAGTACGTTCTGCTTTTCAGAATAAGCGTCAGAGCCTCTTTCAGGGGCATGGCCTTTGCCGACCTGCCGTCGGAGGAAAAGGCCGTTTCTCCCTTCAGCCCTGCGTCGGCAGGGGTATTGCGCAGAAACACCCCGCACAGCACGGCCAGTGCGCAGGTAAAAAGCGCCACGAGAAGCATGGCCCAGCGCCAGCCGAACAAACCGGAAAGAGCGTTCAGCGGCCAGGAAGCCAGAAACATGCCGCCCGTCCCCAGGGAAAGGAAAAGCCCCGTGCACAAGGGGTGCAGCCTCCTGGGAAACCAGGAAAGAATGACCCTGAGCGCAGGCACGAAAATCATGGCCACGCCGGTCCCCGTGAGCACCCGTCCGGCCGCTCCCATGGACACGGTGGAGGCGGAAGCAAAAAGGAAAGTTCCTGCGGCGGCCAGAGCCAGGAACACCATGACGGTACGCCGGGCCCCCCATCGGTCGGCAAGAATCCCTGCGGGGATCTGCATGGCCGCATACGGGTAGAAAAAGGCTGCGCCCATGACGGATATCAGCCCTCCGCCCACGGAAAAATCCTCCATGAGATCCACGCCCAGCGTGCTGAGCACGGTTCTGTGAAAGGGGGCCAGCGCGTAGCAGAAAAGAAGCAGTACGAAGTAGAAGCGTGCCAGCCTGAGCACCTGTTTGTTTTCACCGTTCATGGCAGCACCGCTCTACAGACTCAGGCCCGCTTCAAAGCCGCCGCGCACGGCGTTCTCTATCTTCCCTACGGCGGCGCAGTCGCCTATCGGGCGCACGTCCATGCCGAGCTGCAGCAGTCCGGCATACAGCGAACGCTCAGGCCGGTACCCCAGGGCGACGATGACGGCATCCACGGGGGAAAGCCTCAGCTCTCCGCGATCTTCATGGCGCAGCATGGCTCCCCCCTGCTCGTCCAGCCCGAGAAAGGTGCTCTTTGTCCATACTTCCACACCTCCACGGGTGAGTCTGTCCATCATGAACACCCGTGTACGGGGTTCCATATCTGCGGCAAGGGCGGGCTTCATTTCCACAATGCACACCTGACGCCCTCTCTTGAGCAGAAAATCCGCAGTTTCGCAGCCGACAAGGCCGCCGCCCACGATCAGGGCGCGGCCGGGCAGCTCACGCCTGCCCGTCAGTATGTCCTGCGCCGTGCAGAACAGGTCGCTTTCACGACAGAAGGCAGGCCAGAGCGGAACGCTCCCCGCAGCCAGCAGCACCACGTCGGGTCTCAGTTCCTGCACCTTCTTCGCCGTCATTTCTTCCGAAAGGCGGATTTCCATGCCCCCTTCGTTCACGCACTCCTCAAGGCGTTCGGCACACCAGGAGGCATATGTACCGAGCAGCTCCTTGTAGGGGGGGAGCTTCGCCACATGCAGAAGACCGCCCAGCCTGTCGCCGCGGTCGCAGAGAATCACCTCGTGCCCTCCGGCATGGGCGCTCAAGGCCGCCTGCATACCCGCAGGCCCCCCGCCGATGACGACCACGCGCTTCCTCTGTCTTGCCGGAACGATCTCATAACGGCCCTCGTAACCCGCCAGAGGATTCAGGGCGCAGCCTATGCCGCTGCCCCTCGCCGAACCGCTGGAACACCCCTCGTTGCAGCTTACGCAGCGCAGCGCCGTATGCGCCTTCCCTTCATGTACCAGCCGGGGCAGCGCAGGCTCCGCAATGAGTGCGCGCCCCATGGCCACCATGTCGGCGTCGCCGCGATCCAGAATGTCGCAGGCCACGTTTTCATCCAGCACACGGCCCGCCACGATGACGGGAACGGAAGAACCCACGGCGCTCTTCACTGCCCGTGCAAGGGAGGCATTCCAGCCGCAGGGAACACAGGAGGGCGGAGCCACGATATGTCTTGTTTCCCGTGTACCTACAGAAACATGCAGGGCGTCCGCGCCTTCCCGGGCCAGCCGGACGGCAAGTTCCAGAGAATCGTCAAGCTGTATCCCGTCCTGCAGACCGTCCACCACGCTCATCCGGTAAAGCACGGGACGTTCGCCCACCGCCTCACGCACGGCCTTCAGAACTTCAAGGGGAAAACGAATGCGGTTTTCCAGAGAACCGCCGTACTCGTCCTCACGACGGTTCATCAGAGGAGAAAAGAACTGGGCGAGCAGGTAACCGTGCGCGCCATGCAGCTCCACCGCATCGAAACCGGCAGCCACGGCGCGCGACGCGGCTTCCGCAAAGCGACGGACAAGAGCCTTGATATCCTTCACCGTAAAAACGGAACTGTCGGAATACGGCGTACGGCCGCAGACGGAGGAAACCATGAATACATGTCCGGCAACATCGGGCAGAGCCAGACAGCCGCCGTGTACAAGCTGTACCGAAGCAAGAGCTCCGTGCGCATGTATTCTTGCGGTCAGCTCCGACAGACCGGGAATATCCTCGTCCCGGTACAGGCTGAGTCCCCGGATGAAGGGTCTGCCCTCGGCGCTCACTGCGGAGGCCTCCACCGTAACCATGCCCGCGCCGCCCTTCGCGCGTTCCTCATAATAACGCATCATGCGCTCGGTGACGCGGCCGTCGGGCGACGCATGTTTGGTGGACATGCCGGGGAAGAGGATGCGGTTCCGAACGGTGACGCCATGTATAGTTATGGGAGTGAAAAGAGAATCATACATGAAAAACGACTCCTCAAAATAATCTGTAGCAACACCCCCGCGTTTGCAAAAAACATGCCAGTATAATAAAAATATAAAATAATACCTTATATTCATTACATTTAATCAAAGAATCCCCCATTGTTTTCCTGAAAACGACGGGGGCTTCTCTTTAATGAAGCAGGGAAAAAAATCTTTTTCATGTGAAGAATTGCATATAAATATGAGTTTTTTCATATTCCAGTTTTAGACACATCACCGGAATACATGTTAAAATAGTAAGCAATTATAATATGTTAAAAGAAAAATCGGCATCTTTCACAGGCTCTTCCCCCGGAAAAAGGTTATGAAGCGCTCTTTGTATGTTTATATATCTTATTGTTTTTATAGAATTTTTATTATTTTTATCTAATTTGGAACGATATTTGCATATCCCTGTTCATCCTTACAGGAAACTTCTTTTGCGCATACTTTACCGGGAGGAATGTGTATGCCTAGCATCGGCCAGTTGAAAATGAAGCATATCGCGGCGGTTCTCGCCGTCATGCTTTCCCTTTTTCAGATCATCTTTACCGGCGGCTTCGCCATTATGGACAGCCACCTTTTAAGAGCCATACACCTGTCTGCGGTGATGGCCCTTATCTTCATGTATTTCCCCGGATATCGTGAAGAGGATTCGGCGGTAAAGAAAAATGTTCTCACCCTCATCAATATCATCCTTGTCGTACTCGCCTTCAGCTCAGCGTATTATGTGTTCACCAATCTGGACATGCTCCAGATGCGTATGCGCTATCTGGACGAAGTGACGCAGCAGGACATGATATACGGCGTCATCGCCGTTCTTCTGGTACTGGAAACCACGCGCCGCACCTCGGGATGGTCTCTGGTGCTTATCGCCTGTGCCTTCATCGTCTATGCCCTGTTCGGCCACGCCGCGCCCTTCCCCGAAGCGCTCAGGCACAGCGGTGTATCCTTCGATGCGCTCATCGAACAGCTCTTCATGATCACCGACGGTATCTACGGCGTGCCCGTGGCCGTTTCCTCCACCATGATCTTCGCATTCGTCATGTTCGGCGCATTTCTGCATGTGAGCGGCATGAGCAGCGTATTCATGGACCTTGCCTGCCTGCTCACCCGTAAATCCCGCGGCGGCCCCGCCAAGGTGGCCATCTTCGCATCCGCGCTGTTCGGCACCATTTCCGGTTCCGCTCCGGCCAACGTGTACGGCACGGGCACCTTCACCATTCCGCTCATGAAGAGGGTGGGCTATTCTCCCGCCTTTGCCGGCGCCGTGGAAGCCGTGGCCTCCACCGGCGGTCAGATCATGCCGCCCATCATGGGCGCGGCCGCCTTCATCATGGCCGACCTTACGGGCACGGGCTACATCCAGGTGGCCAAGGCCGCCCTGCTCCCCGCCATCCTGTACTATCTGTCCCTCTGGACCATGATTCACTTCGAGGCGGTACGGCATAATCTCGGCACGCTTCCCAAGGATCAAATTCCCGACAGCCGTCAGGTCATTTCCCGGCTTTACTACCTGCTGCCCATCTTCGGCCTGATCATCGCCATGGTGCTCGGACGCAGCGTCATTTCCTGCGCCTTCATCGCCACGCTCGCCATCATCATCCTTTCCCTGTTCCGGGCCGAAACCCGCATGACGCCCGCAAGGCTCTGGAAGGCTCTGGAAATGTCCGCGAAAAACTGCCTCATGATCACCTCCTGCTGTGCCTGCGCAGGCATCATCATAGGCGTCATCGCCATCACGGGCATCGGCTTCACCTTCATCAGCGCCATCACCGACCTTGCCGGGAACAACCTCTTCCTGCTCATGGTCATGCTCACTCTGACCAGCATAGTGCTGGGCATGGGCGTTCCCACAACTCCGGCCTACGTCATCGTGGCCACCCTCGGCGCGCCCGCCCTCATCAAGGCCGGCGTGCCCGCTCTGGCCTCTCACATGTTCGTGTTCTACTACGCGATCCTGTCCGTCATCACGCCGCCCGTCTGCATGGCGGCCTTTGCCGGAGCCTCCATTGCCGAAGCCAACGCCATGAGAACCGGCCTGCTCTCTTCCAAGCTGGGCATCGTGGCCTTCATCATCCCCTTCATGTTCGTATATGAACCTGCGCTTCTGCTTTCCGGCTCCCTGCCGGAAACCAGTCTCGCCTGCGTCTCCGCCATCATCGGCGTCATTGCCCTTGCCGGCGGAATGCAGCAGTGGTTCCTCATCCTCGCCAACAGGCTGGAGCAGCTTCTTCTGCTTGCGGGCGGTCTTTCCCTCATCTACCCCGGCCTCCTCACCGACATGATCGGCGCATGCTGCATCGTTTCCGTCGTACTCATGCAGCTTGTCCGCAAGAAGCGCACCGCTTCCGGGGCTGTCCTAGCTAAGACTAGTGTTTAGCTTGTTTTACCCAATAAGTTAGCTGAGTTAGAAGTTGTTTATGGTTGCCTCCATTGAAGCGCCATTCGCATTCTTTGAGGAACCAGTAAAAGTGTTCTGGCTTGATACCGTTAAAACGACGTAAGTGTCTTTTGGCTTGATTCCAGAAATTTTCTATTCCATTGATATGATTATGGTGTTCTGCAAACTTCTGAGAATGATTGATACGATGATGATGGAATCCGTTGATATCCAAGGCGTTGTAAGCTGAAAATGTATCTGTATAGACTATACTGTCAGGTTCCACCTGTTCTTTGATGATGGGGAGAAGTGTTTCAGTACGGGCATCAGGAATGATTACTGTGTAGACTCTTTCGTTTCTCTTCAATAGACCAAAAACAGCTATTTTTCCGGCAGATCCCCGTCCTCGTTTACCTTTTCTTACACCTCCAAAGTAACTTTCATCGGCTTCTATTTCTCCGGACAGCCGATAGCTGGGGAGATGAGAAGCAATAAGACGTCGCAAGCGCATGAAATAGGATGTGGCAGTGTTACGGTTTACTCCTACCATCTCTCCGGCAGCCCTTGCCGTGGCACCGGCCACAAAAAACTTTATGAGTTCGGTCTGTTGCCGATTATTTAGTCTGCTGCGTCTTTCATACATGCCGGTATCCTAGCTCTTTTTTCTTAGCTAGGACAGCCCCCCGCTTCCCTTTCCTGAACCTTCAACACTCTTTGAAAGGAGAATTTCCATGATCATCGACTGCCGACTCAGACCTCCGGCGCGCGGCTTCCTCAACCTCAGCCTCTTCCGCGACACGGAACGCACCAAACGCATGAGCCGCTGCTTCGGTATGCCTCAGGCGCCCTCCACGGCACAGCGCTCCACCGAGCTTCTGCTCAAGGAAATGGACTCCGCAGGCATCACCATGGGCGTCGTTCCCGGTCGCCGCGCCTATCCCTTCCTCGGCGGCGTGTCCAATGAAGACATCGTGGCCATCATGAACGACTACCCCGGCCGTTTCCTCGGCGTCGCCGGTATCGATCCCACCAACCGGCAGGAAGCCCTTGATGAAATCGACAAGTACGTCAAGAACGGCCCTCTGGTCGGCGTAGGCATGGAACCCGGCCTGCTGCCCACTCCCATGTATCCCAACGACCGCCGCATCTACCCCATCTATGAAAAGCTGGAAGCCGACGGCATTCCCCTTCTGCTCATGGCGGGCGGCGGCAACGGCCCCGACCTCAGCTACGGTTTCCCCGCCATTCTCGATCAGATTGCCGCGGACTTCCCCAGGCTGACCATCATCAACACCCACGGCGGCTACCCCTATGTGACGGAAGTGCTGTTCGTCGCCTACAAGCGTCAGAACATCTACATCTGCCCCGACATGTACCTGTTCAACTTCCCCGGATGGCAGGACTACGTCACCGCAGCCAACGGTTTTCTGCAGGACCGCTTCCTCTTCGGCACGGCCTACCCCTTCATTCCCCTGGAAGAAGGTGTGGCGCACTTCAAGAGCCTGCCCTTCAAGCCCGAAGTTCTGCCCAAGCTGCTCTACAAGAACATCGCCACCGCGCTGAAACTCGACCTTCCCGGCACCCTCTAGTCACGGAGTTCATGCATGATGCTCAAAAAACTCGCTCTGCTGGCAGTGATGGCCGTTCTGGCTCTCCCCTCTCCCTCCCAGGCCGCGAATGAAAAAATCAAGATTCTTTCCGGCCCCACCTCGGGAGCCTGGTATGTGGGCATGGGCGCCGTAGCAAAAGCCATCAACAAGCAGTTCCCGGAAATCGACGTCAACCTGCTGCCCGGCGGCGGCCTGTCCAATCCCGGCCGCCTCTCCAAGAAGGAAGGCGAACTTTCCATCGGCACCCACTCCATCATGGTTTCCGCTGCCAAGGGCATTGATCCCTTCAGAAAACCCGTGACCGGCGTCAGCTCCATCTTCAATCTGAACGATGTCTCCCGTCTGCACATCATTGGCATCGGAAAGAACGCGCCCGAATCGCTGGAAAGCATGATCAAGAACAAGCAGCCCGTCCACATGGTCGTCGGCCCCATGGGCAGCGGCACGGAACTCTGGGTCCGCTGGATGCTGGCCACCTACGGCGTCACCTACAAGGACATTCAGTCCTGGGGCGGCAAGGTCATCACCAACAACTTCGACGACGCCGCCGATATGGCCAAGGACGGCAACGTGGATCTGCTCTTCTGGCTCGGCCCCGGCGAAATCTGGTTTGTGGTGGAACTGAGCAAGAACACCACCCTGAACTGGCTTCCCGTCAGTGATGAACTCTTCCAGAAGATGCATGACACCTACGGTGTGCAGAGAACGGAAATCCCCTCCACCATGTTCAGCGACGTGGTCGGCAAGAATGTCCCCGCGCTCTGCGACGCTGCGGAACTTCTCGTGCGTTCCGACCTGTCGGAAGAGCTGGTCTACAACATGACCAAGGCCATCGTCGAAGGCCGTGAGGACATCGGCACCGCAAACGCCGGCTGGAAGACCATGTCTCCTGAAACCGCCCCGCAGAACCTTGCCTTCCCGCTGCACCCCGGCGCGGCCAAGTACTATAAGGAAATCGGCGTGCTCAAGTAATCTCTTCCGCCGGGGAATCCCTGAAGAAGCTTCCCCGGCGCCCTTTTCTTCCCGCGCCTGCTGCACCGGCGGTTTTCCCCCTCACCGTTCTTCCCCTGCGCGGGCGCATCCTCCTGTCCGGAAGGGCGGCCTTTTCAAGGCCGCCCTTCTCTTTTTCTACCAGCCTCCGCCGAGGGCCACGCATACCTGCGCAATGGCGGAAAGCTGCGAGGACCGGCGAGACGCAAGATTCATCTCCGCTTCGTACAGCGTGCGTTCCGCCTCCAGCACGTCCAGATAGGGCGAATATCCCGCCGCATAGCGCGCTCTGGCGAGACTTGCCGCCTTTTCCATGCGCCTGCGGACCTCGGCAAGGCTTTTCACGCTTTCCGCCATGCCGCGCTGCGCCGCAAGCGAGGAACGGATATCGCAAAAGGCCTGCTGCACCGCCTTCTCATACGCGGCCTCCGCCTCGTGCATCGCGGCTTCGGCCTGCCTCACCCCGCTCATCGTCTTTCCGAAGGTGAACAGCGGCAGCGAAACGCTTCCTCCGTAACTCCAGGTCCCCGCAGGGCCGGTAAAAAGGCCGTTCAAGGCCTTGCTCGCCGTCCCCAGTGCCGCGGTGAGGCTTATGGAGGGAAAAAAGGCCGCCCTTGCCTCCCCCACCTGAAAATGCGCGGCCCGAAGCGCGGCCTCCGCCGAACGGATGTCCGGCCGCCGGTTAAGAAGTTCCGAAGGAAGCCCTGCGGGAAGCTGCGGTACCGCAGAAGCCTCCTCAAGCCGGTTCCGTCCCTTCGCCTCCGCCGCATAGATGTCCGCGGGCGAGGCTCCCGTAAGAAGAAGCAACGCGCCTTCGGCCTGCTCAAGTCTTGTCCCTGCCTGGGCCAGACTGTCCCTCAGTTCGTCCACCTGCGTGCGGACGTTCAGTATGTCCAGTTCGCTGATGGCTCCTGCGGCATACTGCTTCTCATAAAGAGCGGCGGACTGCCCGCGCGATGTCAGCGTGCGCCTGGAAAGATCAAGCTGAGCGGCATAGTTCAGCATGTCGAAGTAGGCGGAACAGACCTGACCGGCCACGGAAAGTTCCAGCGCCCGCCGCGCCTCTTCTGCGGAAAGAAGGCTCTCCTTCGCTGCGGAGGCCGCATCCCTGTAGCGGCCCCAGATGTCCGGCTCCCACGCGGCCTGTACCGCACCGGACCAGAGAGAGCCCACGCGCGAGGGGGAGGAAACGCTCCTGCCCGGCCGTCCTTCCAGCGCGCCCACACGCTCATCCAGAAGGCCGATCTCCTCCATCATGCCGTAGGAAGGCGACGAATCAAGGCTCGATTCGCTGCGCTCCCCGCTTCCCTGCGCGGAAAACCGGGGGAAAAGCCCAGAGCGCGCCAGCCCCAGAGAGGCGCGCGCCGCCTCCACCCTCGCCAGACTCTGTTCCAGATCCCGGTTGCGGGCAAGGGCCATGTCCACAAGTCCGTTCAACGTCTCATCCTGAAAACGCTTCCACCACTGGCGGGAAAGCATTTCCTGCCCCGCCTGCGCCTCGCAGCCCCATGAGGAAGGAAGCTGCTGCTCCGGCCGGTGATACTCCGGGGCAAGGGAACAGCCCGATACCAGAAGCGCCGCCACAAACACCGCTACGGCCTCTTTCATGATTTTTCCTCCCTCCGTGCCGCACCCGTCACACGTTCCGAAATCCGCATGACGAATACGAAGAAGTACGGCACGAGCAGCGGCGCAAGCACCGTGGCCGCAATCATGCCGCATACCACGCTCACGCCTATGGATACCCGGCTCGCCGCGCCAGCGCCCGTGCTGAAGGCCAGAGGCAGACAGCCGAGAATGAAGGCTATGGATGTCATGATGATGGGCCGGAAACGCAGTTTTGCAGCTTCCACGGCGGCCTCTTCCAGTCCTCTGCCCTGCCCGCGCAGCTCCACCGCAAACTCTATGATGAGAATGGCGTTCTTGCAGGCCAGCCCCAGCAGCGTGATGATGGCCACCTGCGTATAGATGTCGTTGGCAAGCCCCGTAAGCCAGTTGCCCAGTATGGCGCCGAACACCGCAAAGGGAACGGCGGAAAGCACGGCCACGGGCAGACTCCAGCGCTCATACTGGGCGGCGAGAATGAGGAAGATCATGAGCACGCTGAGCCCCAGCACGGAAAAATCCGTACCCCCGGTTTCCACTTCCTGATACGTCACGCCCGACCATGCGTAGCCGTAGCCCTGCGGCAGGGAGGAGGCCGCCTCCTCCAGCGCGGCGATGGCCTGACCGGAACTTACGCCCGGCGCGGGACTGCCCGTGATCTTGGCGGACAGAAGTCCGTTGAAATGGGAAACATTGTCCGGCCCTCCGCTGGTCTTTACCGTTACAAGGGAGGTGAGCGGTATCTGATCGCCAAAGGACGAGGTCACATACAGAGAACGCATGCTGTCGGGCAGGCTTCTGTAGCTTTCGTCCGCCTGCATCATCACCTTGAAGGTACGCCCGTAAAGGTTGAAGTCGTTGATGTAGGTGGAACCCAGCGTAGCGCCCAGCATATTGAACACCTCTGCGCAGTCCGTCCCTGACATCATGGCCTTTTCCCTGTCCAGCTCCACGAAAAGACGGGGAGAAGCCACGCTGAAGGAACTGCTCACGCGGGAAAGTTCGGGCCGCTTCGATGCTTCCGAGGCAAAAAGCGAAGCCGTACGGGCAAGTTCGGCGGGCGTGCCCGACGTGGTCTGAATCTGCATTTCAAAGCCGCCGGTATTGCTCATGCCCATGATGGGCGGGGGATTGAAGGGCAGTACCACGCCCCGGCTTTCCGCAAGGCCCAGCGCGTAGATGCGCCGCAGCGTCTCCTCGAGGTCGAGGCCCAGCTTTTCCCGCTCCTCCCAGGGCCTGAGCTGTATGAACAGCGTACCCGATCCCGTATTCAGCGTACTGTTGACCAGGTCGTACCCCGCAAGACTGAGCACATGGGCCACGGCGGGCAGCTCGCGTACCTTCTCGCTTACGTCTCTGACGAGTTCGCGCGTTCTGGGCAGGGCCGAACCTTCAGGCATTGCGATGGTGCACATGAGGGACCCCTGATCCTCCTCCGGCACCAGGGTAGTGGGCACGCGGGTGAAAAGTTCCGCAGTGCCTGCGGAAAGCGCCAGAAGAATAAGGAAGGAAAGCACCCCGTGCCGCAGAAAAAAGGTCACCAGATGGGCAAAGCCTTCCGTGACGGCATCGAAAAAACGGTTGAACCAGCGGAAGGGAGCCCACGGCTCGCCCTTCTTCTGCCGGAGCAGAAGAAGGCACAGCGCGGGGGTGAGGGTAAGGGCCACCACGCCGGAAATGACCACGGCCATGGCAATGGTCACGGCGAACTGGCGATACATCACCCCGGCAAGCCCTCCGAGAAAGCCCACGGGAATGAACACGGAGCACAGCACGAAAACGATGGCGACCACGGCGGAAGTCACTTCGTTCATAGCCGCGGCCGTGGCTTCCCTGACGCTGAGTCCCCCGTCGTGCAGAACGCGTTCCACGTTTTCCAGCACCACGATGGCGTCGTCCACCACCATGCCTATGGCCAGAACCAGCGCAAACAGCGTAAGGGTATTGATGGAGAAATCCAGCAGATATACCCCGGCGAAGGTACCCACCAGAGCGATGGGCACGGCAAGGCAGGGAATGAGCGTGGCCCTCCAGTCCTGAAGAAAAAGATACACCACGGCGAACACCAGCAGCATGGCCTCCACCAGAGTACGCACCACCTCTTCCACGGAAAGACGCACGAAAATGGTGGTGTCGTAAGGGACCATGTAGTCCATGCCCGCAGGGAAGAACTTCGCCTGTTCCTCCATGTAGGCGGCCACGCGACTCGCGGTATCGAGTGCGTTGCTGCCCGGGGCAAGGAATATGGCCAGGGGTATGGCTGTGGCGCCGTCGATGGCGCAGGCGAAGTTGTAGCTTTCCGCCCCGAGTTCCACACGGCCCACGTCGCGCAGGCGCAGCACCCCGCCGTCCGGCGAGGCGCGCAGAATGATGTCGCCGAACTCCTCCGCCGTAGTGAGACGCCCCTTCGATTCCAGCTGCCAGGTCATGGAAAGACTGTCCGAACCGGGCTGACTCCCCACGCTGCCCAAGGAATACTGGGCGTTCTGGTCGTTGACGGCCTGCGCAATATCGCCGGTGCTGATGCCGAGCTGCGCCATGCGCGGCGGATCGAGCCAGATGCGCATGGCGTGGTCGCGGCTGCCGAGTATCTGCGCCTGTCCCACGCCGGGCACACGCTTGAGTCCGTCCAGCAGGTTCACCAGCGCGTAGTTGCTGAGATAGGTGGCATCGAACATGCCGTCTTTGGAGTACAGGGCCACGATTTCCAGAATGGCGGGAGAAAAGGTATCCACCGTCACGCCGTACTGCCGCACGATTTCCGGCAGCATGGGCACTGCGGCCTGCACTCTGTTGTTCACGTTCACCTGGGCCATGTCGGGATCGGTCCCCACGGCGAAGGTCACGGAAATCTGCATGGCCCCGCTGGATGAGCTGACCGAACTCATGTAGATCATGTCGGCGACACCGTTGATCTGCTCCTCTATGGGCGTGGCCACCGTCTGCGCGATGATCTCGGGACTGGCGCCCGGGTACTGCGCGCTTACCGATATGGTGGGGGGAATGAGATCCGGGTACTGAGCAACGGGGAGCTCGCGTATGGACAATATCCCCGCCAGCACGATGAACAGGGAAAGCACCATGGAAAGCACGGGGCGCTGCAGGAAAAAGCCCTGCCTGAAAGCCGCGGGAGCATTCCCGTTCTCTCCGATGCCTGTCCCCTTGTCGTTCCTTGCAGCATCACTCATGAACATCCTCCCCTGCGGAGGAAACCGGAGCGGGAGCCGCTTCCACCCCTCTGCCCGTTACGGAATTCGAGGAATCCGGCGTATCCAGGGCATCCTGCCTCAGCATCTGACGCATCAGCTCAGGCTGCGCCTTCTGTCCCGGAGTCACCTTGTTCTGCCCCTGCACCACAACTCTGTTTCCCGCCTCAAGCCCCTTTTCCACCAGAAAATATCCGCCGAAGGCGGGGCCTGTCGTCACCGGAACAAGAGACGCCGTGTTCTCTTCATCCAGCACGCAGACTTCCGTTCCGCGTTCCGTCTGCATGAGCGCCTCCTGGGGAAGCATGAGGGCGTTCACGAGCTTTCCTCCGCCCACACGTACAATGACGAACTGCCCGGGCATGAGCGTCCCCTGAGGGTTGGGGAAGCGGGCCCTCGCGTGTACCGCGCTTGTGGATTGCTCCACCTGCGTATCCAGAAAAGTCACCACTCCCTTTTCGCCGTATTCCATCCCTTCCATGAGGCGCAGCCTTGCCGCCGACCCCTTGCCGTAGCTTACGGCCCTGCCGTCCGCCTCCATGTCCCGCATGGTGAAAAGCTCCACGGCAGGTACGGAAAACTGCACGTCCATGGGATCGGTCTGATTGATGAAGGTAAGCGTGCTCTCCGGCGTGACCAGCGAGCCCACGGTACTTACCTCACGACTGGTGAAGCCGGAAAGCGGCGCTTCCACACGGCAGTAGCCGAGGCGTATGCGGGCCTCCTCCACGGCAGCCCCGGCCGATGCCGCCTGAGCCTGCGCGCTGCGGAAGGCGGCATGGGCGCTGTCGTACTGCTGACGGCTCACGGCGTTCTCACGGACAAGCCTGCGTACACGCTCGTATTCTTTACGCGCGTTCTCAAGGGCGCTTGAAGCCTGTGCAAGCTGCCCCCGTGCCTGCTCCAGCGCCGCCCTGTAGGGGGCTGAATCTATATCGAAAAGAGGCGCGCCCTTTTCCACATAAGCGCCTTCCTCAAAAAGACGCTTCTGCAGTATGCCCGTCACCTGCGGTTTGACCGCAGCGGAATGACTGCCCTCGGTCTGCCCCATGAAGGTGGCGTACAAAGGCACGTCCATGCGGACAAGTTCCACCGCCGTCACCACGGGCGGAGGAATTTCCGCACTGCCGGAATGTTTTTTCTCCTCGTCGCATGCCGCAAGAAAAAGGCACAGCGCCGCCGCTGCCGCCACGCGCAAAATCGTCATACGCCTTCCTCCTCATCGTGAACGCATCCGCCGACCCTCCGCAAGAAGCGCGAGCTTTGCGCGCCCGCAGAAGAGCGCCGCCATAATCGCGCATTGACAAAAAAGGAAGCGCACGTAGATTATGACGGAATCCCTCCCTTTTTAATACGACGATGAAACGCGCGTCCATGAGGTTCTGTATGAGTCCGTTTATTCTTCGAGGTTTCCTTATCGGCAGCTCCGTCGGCATATTCGCCGTTCTTCTCGGCTTCGTGAACACGGCGGAAGGCATCGTGTTCGGGTCCACCATGGGGCTGCTTGCCGGGCTCACTTCCGCAAGGCTTCAGGAAAAAAGAATGAGGGACAAGAAAAAAGAGTAGCGCAGAGCCGGGCATTCCCCGGAAAAACGCACTTCGCCCCCTTCCCTGCACGAAGAACAGAGGCAGAGATTTTCATCTCTTCTGCCGGATACCCCGTATCCTCAGACGGAAAAGCACTTCCCGGAATCCAAGAGCCTCCCGTTTTCCCCCCTTCCCCCGGCGGAAGCCCGCGCATCTTGCCTAGATGCGGAACGGTACGACAAGCTTCGGCAGAACATGCAAAAAAAGAGCGGTTCCATGAGAACCGCTCTTTTTTACGGAAGCATCCGCTGCCGTGGCTTCGTGACCATGCGGCGGGGTAAACTATCCCCTGCGCTTTGCGCAGAAGCCGAGCCTGCGCGACAAAAACACCAGCACGCGCCGGAAGGAAGGTTCATCGTCAGCAAGAGCCTGCGGGCGCGGCATCTGCACCACCAGTCTGCCGTGCACGCGCTCCTCGCAGAAGGGGAAAAGCGTTTTGGGCATGGCGAGAACGTCGCGGGCATCGGAGCCGAAAAGCAAAAGCACTCTGGGGTTCAGCAGCTTCACGCCGGACCAGAACAGCGCCGCGCCGTTTTCCTCCCCGGGGAGATTGCAGGGCCAGAACACATGCGTACCGCCGGGGTGCCTCAGCTCCATGAGCATACGCACGATAACTTTTTTCCGCGTCTCGTCGGGAACTCCGGTCAGATCCTCGCCGAGGCCGAAATATGTCCACAACACCAGAGGACTCGGCGGCAGGGGACGGCGGTTCTTCAGCGCAAGCCAGGTTTCAGGCCAGCTTTCCACCGGCAGAGCCCCTGGCGTGACGAGCAGATCGGAAGAGGAAGCCGTTTTCACGGGCCTGACGGAGGCGGCGCTTTCCACGGCAGGGCCGGGGCCTGCGGAAGCGGGCCTCTGCTGCGGCGCCATGCGCTTTTCCGCCAAGGCAGCCTCCGTCGTTTCCCGGAAGGGCGGAGCGGCAAAGGAAGCGCCGTTCCGGGGCCGGAGCGCGGCCGGCTTCTTTTCGACGGCGGGTGCAGCCGACGCCGCGGAAGCCTCTCCCGGCTTCTGACGCAGCGCAAGAACCCGCTCCTCACTTTCCAGAAGCAGGGTGCCGAGCCCGGCCTTCAGCCACGGGCGAACTATGACGGAACGGCTCGTCATACGGACAGGGAACGGACCCAGTCGATGATCTTCCAGGCCACCTGCGGCTTGGGCATGTCGGGCCAGACCTCGTCGCGGCCCTGGGCATCGGCCACATAGACGCGGTTGGCCGCACGGCCGAAGCCGTCGGAAATACGGTTGCCCACAATCATGTCCGCCCCCTTGCTCGCAAGCTTGTGATGCACGGCAAGGCCGAGGGCGTCCATGTCGGGCGCGCTTTCCGCCGCAAAGCCCACAATGACCTGCCCTTCGGAACGCTCTTCCGCCAGAGTACGCAGGATGTCGGCATTGGGCAGGAAATTCAGGCTGAAGCCGTCCGCAGCCCTGTCCTTCTTGAACTTGCCCGGCCCGTGCGGTTCGGGGCTGAAATCGGCAACGGCGGCGGTGAACACGCCCACATCCGCGCTTTTCCACAATTCGCGGGACTTTTCCAGCATCTGACGGGCGCTTGTCACATCGTGCCTGTGGAAGGCGGCATCCTCGGGCATCCACACATCCACAGGACCGCACACCGCATGAACTTCCGCGCCGCGCAGCCACGCCGCCACGGCAATGGACGCGCCCATCACGCCCGTGGAGGCGTTGGTCCAGAAGCGCACGTCGTCCCAAGCCTCGCGGGTGGGTCCGAGGGTGATCATGACGGATCTGCCCTCCATGTCCTGAGGCGTAAGGGCCTTGAGCCCGGCAAGATAGATCATGCGCAGATCGGCAAGTCTGCCCTGCCCCTCGTCGTGACAGGCGACCACGCCGCTGTCCGGTCCTACGAAAAGAAAGCCCCTTTCCCGCAGAACGTCCACATTGGCCTGCGTGGCGGGGTTGCGCCACATGCGCGGATTCATGGCCGGCGCCAGCACCACGGGTCCGTCGAAGGCCAGCGCCTGGGCGGAAAGCATGTCGTCCGCCCGGCCCTGGGCAAGGCGCGCCAGCATGTCCGCCGTAGCGGGAGCGATGACCATGGCGTGCGCTATCTGTCCGGGTTCCAGATGCTCGAAGGGAGCTTCGCCGCTGAACATATCCCCATAGACAGGAGAGGCCCCGAGAGCTTCGAAGGTGAGCGGAGTGATGAACCTGCGCGCGGCAGCCGTGAGCGTGGCGCTCACGCCCGCCCCGGTATCCTGCCAGCGATGCACGAGTTCGGCCGCGCGGAAGGCGGCCACGGAACCGCATACGCCAAGGTGAATCCTCTTGTCCGCAAAACGCTTGAACAGCAGATGCTTTTCCATGCCGCACCCCCAGAATAAATGGAAAAAAGCGCGCCCGCGCAAAAGCCGCGCCGGAAATTTCCTTCCGCCCCTTCCGGCAGGACGCACCGGAGCGGAAAACATCGCCCGGGCGCGCAGGCCCGGGCGTTTCCACGCGCTCTCACACTCATGCCGCGCCCGGAATCCGGGGAAAACTCCCTTCTCCGGTCCGGGCGTCTTCCGGCATGAATCAGTTGGACAGCTTCGTTACCTGACCGGAAGACACGTCGGTGTAGGAGGAAGCCGGGGCGCCGGAGAAGCCGGAGCCGGAATAGGAGGAACCCGAATAGGAGGAAGAGGCTCCGCCGTTATGCAGTTCGGGCACGAGGTTCAGAATATCCACATTCACGCCGTTGACCACCCACACGTCCATGGAGGTGTTCACCACGCCCTCACGGTAGAAGATGGCTGCATAGTGGGGAGACTTCTCGTAAAGCTGCACCGAACGCACGCCCACGCTGGAGCCGCGAAGCTGCCAGCCCTGGCGGGCCATGTTCTGCATCATCACGTTGGCGAGCGAGGTACCGTCCACACGGCCGTTGAAGGATTCCAGGCCGAACTTGCTCCCGTCCGGAGCCACGGTCACCAGCGTTTCGGAGGGAATGGCACTCATGGGAGCGGGAATGGGCACGTCGCGGAACTGGGAAATATAGGTATCCGTGATGCTGGGCTGTTCAAAGGGATTGCTGATGGAAGGCATGCTGGAACAGCCGGTGAGCATCAGGGCCGCGGCCAGTCCTGCGAACATCATGCGGGCTTTCATGAAAACACCTCCGAAAGGGAAGACGCTTGCGGGAAAACAGGTAATTCCGGCAGGAAAAGGAAATTTTCCCGCCTCTCTCCACGGCTACCCTATGCTAAAAAGATAGGATGTGCAAACGCCTTTCCCCCTGTTCCGGCGCTCAGCATCCGCCGCCGCCACCGCCACCGCCGCCGCTGCCCGCACCCCCGCCGCCGTCGCCGAAGGAACTCGCCGAGGAGGAGGAAGATTCCCCGGAACCGGCGGAAGATGCGCTTCTTTCCGCGCAGGAAGAAAACGCCCCCGCACGTTCGGGCGTCATCACCTCTCCGCCCGCCGAAGAGGCGGTGAAAAGCCCGGCGGAAAAATGCGCGCCCCAGGCCTGTTCCAGCCCGAGGGCCACGGCATAGGGAAGAAGCTCGTGGTAATGCTGCGGCGTACGCCCGGGCACGGGCTGCGCATTCATGACGGGGACCTCCGCCATGCGCATGTAGAGGGCAAGCCCCTCTATCTCGTCGAGCACGGCACGGGCCTCCTGAGTGGGAGCATCCATGATGCAGGAGAAAAACAGCGGAATGAACAGCGCGAAAAAGGCAAGCCCGGTTTCTGCGGGAGTGAACATCTCGAACGTGTCCCGGCAGATCGTGAAGATGAAAAAGCCCATGAAGGCAAAGGCGCACGCCTGAAAAAGCAGCGAGACGACAAAAGGCCCCCATCGGCCCGAACGCCGAAGCGACGCCGAAACAGGGAGGAATCGCCGGAAAAGGAAGAAAAGAAAGAGCACGGGCACAATCACGCCCGGAGTACCTTCGGGAAGAACGCCGCCCGTCAGGTAGCCGGTAACGGCAGCAAGGGCGAGCAGCGTGGCCGCCATGCCGATGAACATCCACACCGAGCCGAACAGTCCCGTCAGCCCTCCCCCGGCGCCTTTCCACAACTTTCCGTAATCGCTGCGGAGCTGCTTTCCCATGGCCCGACGCATGGCGGCAAGCCGTTCGCCGTGTTCCCGGTCTACGGGCAGTTCCCCTTCAAGAAGCTCCAGAATGCGGTTCTCCTCCGCATGGGGGGAAAGCCCCTCGCCGCGCTTCAGCACGAATCCGTCCTTGCCGCCTTCCAGGCTGCAGCAGCCCTGCATGACAAGGGAAAGCACCGCCGCGCCGAAGCAGCCCGGCGTCACCTCGGTTTTATGGTAAAGAAAGGCCGTTGCCGCGGGAGAAAGAATCTGCAGGGCTCCTTTTCTCCCGTCCGTACCTCTGCGTATATGGGGGGGATGAAAACGCGGAACGACGACGCCTTTCTTCGGATCGCGCCCGGTAAAGAACCACACAAGGAAAAAGTAAAGCAGAAGCGCCGCGTCCAGAATGCCGAAAAGCAGCGCGCCCGGCAGAGAACCCGCTGCCTTTTCCGGCACAATGAAGCCCTTGCCCCAGCCCGCCGCCACGGTGAAGTCTTCGCCGGGCTTCACGGAACGCTGCGCGGTAAAACGCATGACAAGGCGGCCGTTCTCCACCGCATGACGCATCGTTACGGAAGATTCCCTGCTGCCCGGCCTGCCCAGCCACGCACGCTGCCCGAAAAAAGGCGCGCCCGCAGGGCAGCGCACGGTGCAGGAAGCCCCGTCTATGGGCCTTTCCCAGGAGGAGCCCGTCACGTTCCAGGTAAGTTCATCGTTGGCTTCAAAAAAAGCGGTCTGCCCGGTCATGCGGTAGGAAAGAAAAAATTCATGCCTTCCGGGTTCGAGAAGCCTCTCCCTGTCGCGCTGATAGACGCGCACGGAAGAAGGGGAACGGCTCACATCATCGGCGGGAAGCGGCCGTCCGTCCAGACGCACGGCAAGCACCTCCATGGAGGCGCGGCCCTGTCCGTGCCGGAGCGTCACCACGGGAATATCGCGGAATATGCCGTGAAACCGCCCCGATTCGGGAATATCCACGTCGAGCGTTTCCTCAACCACGATGTCGCCGTTGCCGGCCACGTCGATGACGACGTCGAAACGACGCACCTGCACGGCCGAGGCAAGGCATTCCGTCGCGGCAAGAAGACACAATATCAGTGCAAGGAACCATCGCTTCACCGGCCCACCTCCTGATTCCGTCATCATGAGCCGGGGCGGCAGGAGCGTCAAGGCAGCCCGGCCCGGCTTTTCCGTCCCCGAGGGGACAAAAAAAAGGAGGAAGCCCCGCTTCCTCCCTGATCTTTCTTTTTCCTGCCGGACGGCGACGGAACGCAGGCAGATGCGCCCGGCGCATCCGTCAGACACCGTTCCGCCCTTTCTCCCCATCGCATGACCTGAGGCCCCGGCCCTACCGGACGGGATAGCCCCCGGGCAGCGCAGCTTCCTCCTCGGCGGAAAGCTCGAAGTACTCCATGGGTTCAAAGCCGAACCTTGCGGCCACAAGGTTTCCGGGAAACTGCATGATGCGGTTGTTCTGGTCGCGCACGGTACCGTTATAGTAGCGGCGCGCCATCTGAATATCGTTTTCCAGCTCGGCAAGGGACTTCTGAAGCTGAAGAAAGTTTTCCCCCGCCTTGAGCTCGGGATAGGCTTCCGCCACAGCCATCAGGCGACCGAGCGCAAGGGAAAGCCCCTTTTCCGCCTCGCCCACGGTGTGAATGTCGCCTCCGGCGGCCTTCATGCCCGCCTGCCTTGCCGCCGATACGGCGGAAAGCACATCCTTTTCATGCAGAGCGTAGCCCTGCACCGCGCTGACGAGCAGAGGCACGAGATCGTGCCTGCGCCGAAGCTGCACATTGATGCCGCTCCACGCCTCTTCGGCAAGGTTGCGGCCGCGCACCATGGCGTTGTGCAGAAGAATGAGCGCCAGCACCAGAGCCAGCGCGACGACGGCAACGATTCCGGCGACAATCATGTTCTTTTCCCCTCAAACGCTCCGTTTCCGGCTCTCCGCCCCGGAGAGCACGGATGATCGAAAATCTCAAAGGGTACGGTCCGCCTCATGCCCGCCAGAAGCTCGAGAAGCTCCTCCCGCTGATGCGGGGAAAACAGCAGCTTGAACAGCGCCCTTTTCGGATCGAGCACCGTAAGCATGGCAAGATGCCCGCCCCCGCCTTCCAGAAGATAACGAAAAAGACCCGTATCACCGGGAGCGATACGGATCAGCAGCATCTGTGAAGCGTCGGCGGCGGGAAGCCGTACAGGCTTTCGCCGCCTCGCGCCGCCCGGGCAGGAAGCCCGCTCGGGGAGACTCCCCTCCGGCGAGGGGGAGGCGCAAGCGGACATCCTACTTCATACGGTAGGTGATACGGCCGCGGGTGAGATCGTAGGGCGAAAGCTCGACCTTCACGCGGTCGCCGGGCAGAATGCGGATATAAAACTTGCGCATCTTTCCGGAAATATGGGAAAGCACTTCGTGGCCGTTTTCCAGCTTCACGCGGAACATGGCATTGGGAAGAGCTTCTTCCACGATGCCGTCCACTTCTATGGCGTCTTCTTTAGGCATGGTTCCTCCAAAAAAACTATCGAGACACCTTCCCCGAATATGCCGCAGCTGTCAAGGAAAACTCGCCCCAAAAGCCGCCTTTCCCCGCCGTTGCCCATCTTTTTCTTCTCTTCTATACTGCGTTTTCGAAAAAACGCCCGCTTTTCCCCTTTTGCAAGCACACTTTCCATGATCCCGTTCTCCGTTCTTCTCCGCCGCCGCGCCCTCCGCATCCTCCTGTTTTCCGCCGGAGTTATTGCGCTGCTCGCCTCTCCTCCCGCCTTTTCCGAGGGACTGCCCGGCCCCGGGCTCTGGAGCCGCGTCACGGGCGCAGGGCTTCTTGCCTGCGCCATGCTCACCCCGGCCGCTTCAGAAAGGAAGGAGGAAAAAAGGCGCGGCCTGCGCCCTCTTCTCGGCCTCGTCCTTTCCGCTCTGCTCTGGACAGCGCTGCTTCTTCCCGCAGGCTGGGCCGCGGCCACGTTTCTTGCCGGAATCTTCGCATGCAGAAAGGCGGGCTGCAGCTGGAAGGAAAGCCTGCTCATTCCCGCCCTGCTCTGCCTGCTGCTCTACGCAGGCATGGTGCGCCTTCTGCAATGGCCCCTGCCCGAAGGTCTTTTTTTTCCTTTTTTCGCCGGAGCCTGATGCATGGATACCCTCTTCGCCGATCCCTCCCTTTATTCCGGCGTATGGGCCGGAATCTCGGCCATCTTCTCCGCGCCCGCTCTCTGGCTGCTGGTACTTGCCGGTGTGTTCTGCGGCATGACGGTAGGCGTTCTGCCGGGGTTCGGCCCGCCCGCAGCCATGGCCCTGCTCTTTCCTCTTGTCTATACGCTCGAGCCTCTGCCCGGCATTTCTCTACTGGCGGGCATCTTCTACGGCGCAAAGTACGGGGGAGCGGTCACCTCCATTCTCATGGGTATTCCCGGCGAGGCGGATGCCGTGGCCACGCTGTTTGAAGGCAGGCCCCTGGCGCTTGCCGGAAAGGCGAAAGAGGCCCTTGCCGCAGCCACGCTCGCCTCCTTCACGGGGGGAACGCTCTCCGTATTCGGCATGATACTGCTTGCGCCCGCACTCTCGCAGGCTGCGCTGTTCTTCGGCCCCTCGGGTCGTGCCGCCGTCATGGCATGCGCGCTTGTGCTTGTGGCGTTCACCAGTCCCGGCGGAGCAAGGCGCAACACCTGCATGATCTTTCTCGGCTTCGTGCTCGCCCTGCCCGGCATGGACCCCGTCTACGGCATGCCCCGCCTCACCTTCGGTTCCTGGAGACTTTCCGACGGCGTGCAGCTCACTTCTCTGCTGCTCGGCATCTTCGGCCTGGGCGATCTCATGGACGCGCTTCTTCAGCCCCGCGGAACCTCCGGGGAAAAAAGCGTCTCCTCTGCGCCGCCGCTGCGCCGCCTCCGGGCGGCAAAAGCCGCCCTGCGCGGCTGTCTCATAGGTTTTGCCACAGGCCTCATTCCCTGCGGCGCAGGCGTGACCGCAAGCTTTGCCTCTCATGCACTGGAAAAACGCATAAGCCGCAGTCCCGAAGACTTCGGCAAGGGCGCATGGGAAGGCCTTGCCGGGCCGGAGGCCTCCAACAACGCCGCGGCCATGGCCTCCTTCGCTCCGCTTCTTCTGCTGGGGCTTCCCACCAACCCCATCACGGCGGCCCTGCTCGGCGCGCTCACCGTGGTGGGCGTCGTGCCGGGCCCCTCGCTTCCGCAGAATCAGCCCGACTTCTACTGGGGCTTCATTTTCTGCCTGCTCATGGGCAACGTGCTCCTTCTTGTCCTCGGCCTGGGGCTTGCCGGGTTCTGGGCGCGCCTTGCCCGCCTTCCCTTCCGCCTTCTCTGGCCCGTCATCCTCATGCTCTGCCTCATCGGCTCCTATGTGGGGGCGGACGGCATTTCCGGCCCCGTGCAGTGCCTCGCCTTCGGTCTGCTGGCCGTTTTTCTCAGAAGGCACGGCTGCTCCCCCGCGCCCCTCGTGCTGGCCTTCGTGCTCGGCCCCGCCCTGGAAACGCACCTTCTGCAGACCCTGCTCTCCTGGTGGTAGCTTCGGCCGCACCATGCCACAATTCCGGCACTCCTTCGCAAAACTGATTGAACACTCAATGAACACCGTCTTGTAAAAATCACATGAATATGGTATGTTACGATAACATTTCAAAATCACTTATGTGAAAATTTTTTTTATGCTTGCTCATTTCCTTTTTCCCTGTAGAGATACTCATCATGAAATGGCGTATGTTACACTTTTTCCGTATTGCGGCATGGCTTCTTTTCTGTGCTCTGCCTGCCGCGACGTTCGCGCCTCAGGCTCTTGCAGCAAAGGGAAGCGTACGGCTCACCGTAGCCTTCAGTCCGGGGGGAGCGCTTGACGGCGCGGCCCGGGCGCTGGCCCGCGAGGCGGAAAAGGAACTGGGCGTCGACATCGTCGTCCAGAACATGCCGAGCGGTGCGGGCATGACGGCCGTGGCGCAGCTTGCCGCAGACAAAGCGGACGGCACGCGCCTTGCCGCATGCGCGGGCAACGCGCTTCTCTTCCTCCCCCGCAAAAACGACGTACCCTACGATCCTCTTCTGGACGTGGAGCCCGTCATCGTCTTCGGGCAGGCTTCGCCCGTGCTGGTCACACGGCCCGACGCCCCCTGGAAGGACTGGGAATCCTTCCTTGAAGCAACGAAGAAAAGCGGAGGAAGCATGCGCATCGGCGTTCCCGGTCTGGGTACGCCCTCGCATACGGCGCTCGCCATGATGGCCGGAAAGGACCCGGAGCTCGTATGGCGCTTCATTCCTTTCGGCGGTCCGGGAGAAGCCGAAACGGCTCTTCTGGGAGGCCATGTGGACGCCGCCGCGAGCGGAGCCCTGCCCCGCATCAGTCAGGGACAGCTTTCCCCTCTTATGATTCTTGCCGGAACGAGACTGGATGCTCTGCCACAGGTGCCCTGTCTTGCCGACGGAGGCTTCGCCGATCCGGGCCGGGGTGACGCCTCCTTCTTTCTGCTGGCCCCGAAAAACGTGTCTGAGGAAACGCTGAACCGCCTGGAAGCGGCCTTTGCCAAAGCCGCCGCAAGCGCATCGTTCAGAAAGACCCTGGAACACTTTTCCGTCGCCCCCGTTCTCATGAATCGGCAGGAAGCGAAAGCATTCCTTGCCGAAGCATGGAAGGAGGAAGACGCCGGGCTCAGAGCCGCAGGCCTGGCCCGGTAGCCCGAAAACGGTCCCTTCGCCCAGGGGCCGCCGTGCCGTCTCTTCGAAGGAGCATCACGAAAACGGCGGAAAAAGCGCCGCGCGCCATACCGTGCGGCAGAAAGCTTTTCCGCACCCGGGCATTCCCCCGAAAAGGGAAACTTTTGCATAGCTCCGGCGTTGTTGGGAAGACTCGCCGGATTCAGGATCGTACCAGGAGGATACCAACATGTCTTGCAACTGCACGGCCAACCCCATTGACCTTGCTCCGCTCATGGACATTCTGAAACCCTACAGGCAGAACTCGAAGGGGGCTCTCATCCCCGTTCTGCAGCAGGCGCAGGATGTCTACGGTTACCTGCCGCAGGAAGTGCTTGAATGCATCGCTTCCGAACTTCGCATTCCCGTTGCTGAAGTGTTCGGCGTGGTCACCTTCTATGCCCAGTTCCACCTCAATCCCCGCGGCAGGAACATCGTCCGCGTGTGCCAGGGAACCGCCTGCCATGTCCGCGGCGGCGCTTCCATTCTGGAAGCGGTGAGCCACCACCTCGACATCAAGCCCGGCGAAACCACCAAGGACCTCAACTTCACGCTGGAAACCGTGGCCTGCCTCGGTGCCTGCGGTCTTGCCCCCGTCATGATGGTCAACGACAACACCCACGGCCGCCTGACCCCCGACGACATTCCCGGTATCCTCGACAGCTACCTGGCCTAAAAGAGAGGACGATATGCTTGAACTCAAACGTCTCAACTCCATTGACGACCTTGCCCGGCTGCACGAGCAGGCCCGGCCCCTGCTCGACCTGCGTCACTACGAACGCAAGGAACACGAGGAAAAATACCAGATTCTGATCTGCGGCGGCACCGGCTGTTCCTCTTCGGGCAGCATGAACGTGCGCGACGCCCTGCAGAAGGCCATCGACGACAACGGCCTGCACGACCGCGTGAGCATCGTGGTCACCGGCTGCCACGGCTTCTGCGAACTCGGCCCGCTGGTCATTTTCTACCCCGGCGGCATCTTCTATGTCCGCGTTCAGCCCGAAGATGCCGACGAGCTCATCAAGACCACCGTGCTGGAAGGCAAGACGGTGGAACGCCTGCACTACCAGGGCCGTACCGGCAAAACGCCCCGCCACAGCTACCGCGACATGCTCTTCTACAACCTCCAGAAGCGCCTGGTACTGCACAACTGCGGCCGCATCGACCCGGAAAACATTTTCGAATACATCGCAAGCGGCGGCTATCAGGGCATAGCCAAGGCCCTCACCATGGGCCGCGAAGCCACCCTTGAGGAAGTGTACAACTCCGGTCTGCGCGGCCGCGGCGGCGCGGGCTTCCCCACGGGCCTCAAGTGGAAGTTCATGGCTTCGGAACAGGCTGAGCCCAAGTACATGCTCTGCAACGCAGACGAAGGCGACCCCGGCGCGTTCATGGACCGTTCCGTCCTTGAAGGCGACCCCAACGCCGTCATCGAAGGCATGCTCATCGGCGCATGGGCCACGGGCGCAACCGAAGGCTATGTATATGTGCGCGCCGAATATCCGCTGGCCATCAAGCGCCTCGGCATCGCTCTTGCCGAAGCCGAAGCTCTGGGCCTCATCGGCGACAACATCCTCGGTTCGGGCTTCAACTTCCATCTGAAGATCAAGCAGGGCGCGGGCGCCTTCGTGTGCGGCGAAGAAACCGCTCTCATGCGTTCCATCGAAGGCAAGCGCGGCATGCCCCGCGTGCGTCCTCCCTTCCCGGCCAAGCAGGGCCTGTGGGAAAAGCCCACGGTTCTCAACAACGTGGAAACCTTCGCCAACATCGCCCGCATCATCCTGAAGGGCGCGGAAGCCTTCCGCCAGGACGGTACGGAAAAGTCCTCCGGCACGAAGATCTTCGCCGTCACCGGCAAGGTGCGCAACACCGGCCTTGTGGAAGTGCCCATGGGCGTTTCCATGCGCCACATCATTTTCGACATCTGCGCCGGCATCAAGGGCGACAAGGCCTTCAAGGCCGTGCAGATCGGCGGCCCCTCCGGCGCCTGCCTGCCCGCCTCCATGCTCGACAACCCCGTGGACTATGATTCCCTCACCGCCGCTGGCGCCATGATGGGTTCCGGCGGTCTGGTCGTGGTGGACGAAGACACCTGCATGGTGGACCTCGCCCGCTTCTTCCTCACCTTCACGCAGGCCGAAAGCTGCGGCAAGTGCACGCCCTGCCGCGAAGGCAGCAAGCGCATGCTGGAAATTCTGGAGCGCATCTGCAACGGCGAAGGCCGCGACGGCGACATCGAGGAACTGGAACGCCTGGCTCACACCATGCGCACTTCCTCCCTCTGCGCCCTGGGGCAGACGGCTCCCAACCCCGTACTGTCCACGCTGCGCTTCTTCCGTTCGGAATACGAAGCCCACATTCACGACAAGAAGTGCCCCGCCGGCACCTGCACCAAGCTCCTGCAATACAAGATTGATCCTGAAAAGTGCAAGGGCTGCACGCTCTGCGCCCGCAACTGCCCGGTGAACGCCATTACCGGCAAGGTACGCGAACCCCACCTGATCAATCCCAACAAGTGCATCAAGTGCGGCACCTGCATGGACAAGTGCAAGCACGGCGCCATCAGCCGCGTGTAAGCCCGGCTTCCTGAGGAGAATCATCATGAGCGATACCGTTAATCTGACGATAGACGGCCAGAAGGTGGCCGCGCCCGCAGGTTCCACCATTCTGGAAGCGGCGAAACTTGTCGGCATCAATATTCCCACGCTCTGCCATCACCCGCTGCTGCGTCCGGACGGCGCGTGCCGCGTGTGCGTGTGCAAGGTGACCAAAGCCCGTTCCTTCATGCCCGCCTGCATCACGAAGGTGAGCGAAGGCATGGAAGTGTTCACCAACGACCCCGAAGTGCTGGAAGCGCGCGAAAACATCGTGGAACTTCTGCTCGCCAACCACCCCAAGGACTGCCTTTCCTGCGCCCGCTCCGGCAACTGCGAACTGCAGACCGTGGCCAACAACCTGGGCATCCGCCGCGTGCGTTACGAGTACAACCATGAACCTCTGGAAAAGGACGAAAGCAACCCCTGCATCGTCCGCGAACCTTCCAAGTGCATTCTCTGCGGCCGCTGCGTGCGCATGTGCGCCGAAGTGCAGGGCGTGAGCATCTACTCCTTCGCCTACCGCGGCCTGAACGCCCGCGTGACCCCGGCCTTCAACCTCGGCCTCGGCGAAGTGTCGTGCACCTTCTGCGGTCAGTGCCGCAAGGTCTGCCCCACCGGCGCCATCACCATCAAGAGCGACATCGACCGCGCCTGGCAGGCCCTGCGCGATCCCGACAAGGTCGTCATGGTGCAGACGGCTCCCTCCGTGCGCGTGGCCATCAGCGAACCCTTCGGCGGCAAGCCCGGCGACATCGCCACCGGTCAGATGGTCAGCGCCCTGCGCCGCCTCGGCTTCGACAAGGTGTTCGACACCAACTGGTCGGCCGACCTCACCATTCTGGAAGAAGGCCATGAACTCATCGACCGCATGAAGAACGGCGGCACCCTGCCCATGATCACCAGCTGCTCGCCCGGCTGGATCAACTTCATCGAGCTTTACTACCCCGAACTGCTGTCCAACCTCTCCACGGCGAAGAGCCCGCAGTCCATGTTCGGCGCCATGCTCAAGACCTACTATGCCCAGAAACAGGGCATAGATCCTTCCAAGATCGTCTCCGTGTCCATCATGCCCTGCACGGCCAAGAAGTTCGAAGCCAGACGCCGCGAACTTTCGGCCAGCGGCTACGCCGACACCGACATCGTGCTCACCACCACGGAACTGGCGCAGATGATCAGGGAAGCCAACATCAACTTCTTCGCTCTGCCCGAAGAGGAATTCGACCCCATCATGGGCCTCGGTTCCGGCGCGGGCACCATCTTCGGCGCCACCGGCGGCGTGATGGAAGCGGCCGTGCGCACCGCCTACAAGGTGATCACCGGCGAAGAAATGGAACCTGTGGAACTGGAAGCCGTGCGCGGCATGGAAGGCATCCGCGAGGCGGAAGTGGACTTCAACGGCGCGCTGAAGCTCAAGGTGGCCATTGCCCACGGCCTGTCCAACGCCCGCAAGATCTGCGACATGATCCGCGAAGGCAACCCGCGCGGCTGGAACTTCATCGAAATCATGGCCTGCCCCGGCGGCTGCATCAACGGCGGCGGCCAGCCCATCAATCTCGATGCCGAAACTCCGCGCCGCCGTATCGAGGCCCTGTATCGGGACGACCGCAACCTGCCCGTGCGCAGAAGCCACGACAACCCCGAAATCAAGGCCCTGTACGAGGAGTTCCTCGGCTCTCCCAACAGCCACAAGGCTCATGAACTGCTGCATACCCGCTACTATCAGCAGTACCGCTCCTGCAAGAGCAAGTAAGCCCTGGCTCTGACATGCACGCCCCGCCCGGGAAACCGGACGGGGCGTTTTTTTCGGCCCGAAAACCGTCCTTGACCGGGACGCAGGGAAAAACGCGCCCGGGCGATCACAGGACTTCGGCCTTTCCGCAGTCCCCAGGACCGCATGGTCTCCGTGAAATGTCGGGCCCAGGCAGAAAAAACGACGCCGAAGAGCGCGCCGGTTCCGCGGCGGAAAAAGGGTACAGGCCACGGGAGAAAAAACGCGCCCCGCCGGACGCTCTCCGCAAAGACGGCAGGCTCCCGCCGGTCATGCCTCTGCGGGAAAAAACGCCGCGCCCCCCTTGCGCAACGCTCCGTCAGGCCCCATATACATTCCGCCTCCGCGCATTCTCCGCGCAGGCCGTCTCTTTGACTTTTCCCCCGCTTGCGGCCAATATGAACGCCGCCAGCGACAATGTATGGAGGATTTATGTCCGAACAGCGCTTTCTTTCCGAAATGTTCCAGGTTCAGCCGCCCCACTGGGGCCTGCGCGGCGATCCTTTTCTCTGGGAAGACATGAAAAAGGCCTTTGCCGACACGCCCTTCCCCTACAGCGCCCATGAACTGGTCATGGACATCCACCGCCTCTTCCGGGAAAAAACCGGCGAGGAACTGACCAATACCGCCCGCCCCTTCGTGGAGGCCTACGCCCACGGAGGCAGCTCTTCCGGCATGGTTTCCGGCAAGTTCTGGCTGGGCACGGCCATTCCCCTTCTGCTGGCCCTGCGCGATGTGGCGGAAAACAACATGAAGGAATTCGATACCATTCTGGCCGACGGCACGGCGCGCTTCGCCCTGCGCAGCCACCCCTGCACGCCGCAGTGATGCCCGCCACGGGGAGCGTCTGCGGAAGATGCCGCGGACACGGCTTTTCCCCTGCCGACCCGTCTCCGACATCTGACGAGGATGCGGCAACGCCATGAAAAAGGAGCCTTCTTCCGTAGGGAAGAAGGCTCCTTTTTCATCAGGCGAAAATATCAGTGAACGTGTTCGCCGCGCCTGACACGATAGATGATGGCGGCGATCATAACCGCAAAGTAAATGAAGATGCAGCCTACGCCCACAAAGCCCTGAGGGGTGGAGTGCAGGGCGCTGGTGATGAGTTCTGCCATACTGTGCTCCTCGAAAGTCTGGACTGCCCTTCCGGCGAACGTACCGGAATCAGCGTTCATCTTCCCCCAACAGAGGCAAAAAGTCAAGGCGGAGTCTCGAATAAGGCGGCTTTGTTCCCGGCTCGGACAGGGGCCGTCGCTCCGCGGGCAACGGCGTATCCGTCTTCTTCATGACGCAAAAAACGCTCCTCCCGGGCGGAAAAGACAAACGCGCAGGCAAAACGGCCCGTGCGGAGGCTTTTGCCTTTCCCGGCCCGCCCTGCTATGATGCTGCGACCACAACGGGAGAAAAACATGGAATATCATACGGGCGATACGCTGGAAATGGAACTTGTCGGCCTTTCCTCCGACGGCAGGGCCGTAGGGCGCAGCGCGGAAGGCATGACCGTATTCGTCCGGGGAGGCGTTCCCGGGCAGACTGTCGTTGCGCGCCTTACCGGAGTGAAGAAGCGCATGGCCGAGGCGGAACTTGTCGAGGTGCGGCAGAGGGCGAAGGAAGAACGTCCCGCCCCGTGCCCCCATGCCGGAAGCTGCGGAGGCTGCCCGTGGCAGATTCTGCCCCATGCCGTGCAGCTCGAATGGAAAAGGCGCATCGTGCAGGACTCTCTGCAGCGCATAGGCAGGCTTCATCTGCCGGAAGAGCGCATTCTGCCCGTACTTTCCGCCGGGGAAGAAAAACAGTGGGGCTACAGGAACAAAATGGAGTTCGCCTTTGCCGCCAACGGCGAAGGCCGGACGCTGCTCGGCCTCAGGGAACGCTCTTCCCGCCGCGTGACGGAAGTGACGCATTGCCTGCTTCAGAGCCCGCGTACCATGGCGGTGCTCGACGAACTGCGCCGCCTGTGCGAAAAATACCGCCTGCACGCAGCCGCCGCACCGCAGAAGGAACGCAGGCAGCGCCACGGAGCCTTCAGCCGGTCGGTACGGCAGAACGACATTCTGCGCTTCGCCGTCATCCGCGAACCTCTGGCCGGGGGCTGCCTTGTGGAGCTCATCACCCAGCCTTCCCCGCAGGAGGCGGGCAATATCCGCAGCATGGGCCGGGAACTTCTGGACGGCCCCTGCGGGGTGACGGGCTTCGTCCACAGCATACGCCGCAGTGAAAGCGACGTTGCCTACGGGGAGGAAACCGCCTTCACCCTGGGGGAAGCGCAGCTTCGGGAAACGCTGCGCCTTCAGGGAAGAGACGTGACCTTCCGCCTCGATCACAATTCCTTCTTTCAGGTGAACAGCCGCGCGGCGGAACTGCTGTACAACGCTGCGGCCGACCTCGCCTCCTCCCTGTTCGGCAGTCCCGAAAAAGGCATATGGGGGGAAAACTGCTGGGACATTTACTGCGGCGCGGGAGGACTCGCCCTCACCATGGCGCCGCATTTCCGGCATGTCTTCGGGCTGGAAGCGGTGGCTCCGGCCGTGGATCTGGCCAGGAAAAACGCCGGAGCTGCCGGAGGAGAAACGACTTTCCGCTTTGAAGCGGGCGACGCCGCCAATCTCGAACAGCGCTTTTCCCGCATGGGGACGCCGGACCTTCTCGTCACCGACCCGCCGCGCGCGGGCATGGATGAGCACACGGTGAAGGCCATACTCCGTCACCGCCCGCCGCGCATGGTGCTTGTATCCTGCAATCCCGCCACGCTTGCGCGCGACCTTGCCCTGCTCGCCCCCGCCTACCACATCCGCGCCGTGCAGCCCGTGGACCTCTTCCCCCAGACGCCCCATGTGGAAACCCTGGCCGCGCTGGAGTCCGGGGCCGGAGCGTGAACATCCTGCCGGAAAACGGCGCGCGGCCCTGCCCGCCCTGCGCCGCGACTCCGCACGGTTTACGTTTTTTCCGTTGTGCCCTACACTGCCGTGAACGCAGGGCGCGGATTCCTTTTTGAAAAACGCGCCCCGCCGTACCATGCGGGAAGTTTTCCCAGCGAGGAATATGCGATGAGACAATGCATGGACTCCGATAATCTGCACCGGAGACTGAAAAAAATCATCGGTCAGGTACAGGCCATAGACCGCATGATCGATGAGGACGTCCCCTGCGAGGATGTCCTCGCCCAGATCAACGCCGCAAAATCGGCCCTGCACAAGGCCGGTCAGGTGGTGCTGGAAGGTCATATCCGCCACTGCGTGCGCGACGGCATCGAACACGGCGACGCCGATCAGACCATAGCCAGCTTCACCAAGGCCGTGGAACGCTTCGCCAACATGAACTGATTCTTCGCCGGCCCCGTGCCGGCTTTTCTTTCGCCTCTTGACAAACCCATACCCCTATGGGTATTTTCCTCATACCCCCCAGGGTATAGGAGCTGTTCATGAACAAGAAGGATATGCTGTCGCTCTGGCACGATTTCAAAACGGACATCACGTTTCTCTTTCTTTCCGGCCTCGCGCTGCTTTTCAGCATGTTCGCGCCGCAGGCCTTTCCCGCAGATCCGGCATGGGTCGCCATTGTTCTCTGCGGCTTTCCCATCGTGAAGGGAGCCGTGGTCGGACTGGTGACGGAATTCGACATCAAGGCCGACGTGCTCGTGGCCACGGCGCTCATCGCCTCGGTCATCATCGGTGAGGACTTCGCCGCCGGAGAGGTGGCCTTCATCATGCAGCTCGGTTCGCTGCTGGAAGAAGCCACCACGGCCCGCGCACGGGCAGGGATAGAAAAGCTGGTGAACCTCACGCCCCGCACGGCGCGCTTTCTGAAAGACGGAAAGGAGGTTCCGGCCCCGGCCGACGACGTACGCGCAGGCGACAGGCTCCGCGTGCTTCCCGGGGAAACCATTCCTGCCGACGGCATCATCATACGCGGGGAAAGCTCGGTGGATCAGGCCCTGCTCACCGGGGAATCCCTGCCCGTGGATAAAAAGGAAGGGGACGAAGTGTACAGCGGCACGGTAAACCGTTTCGGCACCTTCGACATGGAAGCGACGAAAAGCGGAGAAAACAGCTCCCTCCAACGCATGATACGGCTGGTGCAGTCGGCGGATGCAGGCAAGGCCAAAGTGGTGCGCCTTGCGGACCGCTGGGCCACATGGATTGTGGCCGGAGCCTTTGCCGCAGCCCTTGCCGTATGGTTCGTCACCGGAGAAATCATACGCGCGGTCACCATTCTCGTGGTGTTCTGCCCCTGTTCGCTGGTTCTGGCCACGCCCACGGCCATCGTGGCCGCCATCGGCAACCTCACGCAGCACGGCATTCTGGTACGGGAGGGCGACGCTCTGGAACGCCTTGCCGAGGTGAAGACCTGCGCCTTCGACAAAACGGGCACGCTCACCTGCGGCACGCCGAAGGTCACCGCCGTGCGCGTGTTCGACGGCGTCACGTCGGAAGACGGGCTCTTCCGCCTTGCCGCAGGCGCGGAGCAGCGTTCGGAACACCCCCTGGGCAGGGCCGTGGTGCAGAGCTTCCGGGAACGCAGCGCATCCTCCCTTCCTGCCGTGGACTCCTTCCACATGTTTCCCGGCAAAGGCGTGCGCGCCCTCATGGGAAAGGACGACGTCATTGCGGGCAGCCCGGCCTTTCTTGAAGGCGAAGGCATAACGCTGGAGGAAGAAGCATTACGCCATGCCGCATCGTTCCTTGATGAAGGGTGCACCGTCATCTGGGTGGCCGTGAACGGAAAGCCCCTGGGAATTCTCGCCCTTGCCGACCTGCCGAGACCCGACGCCGCCGCCACCGTACGCGCGCTGAAGGACTCCGGCATCACGCCCGTTCTGCTCACCGGCGACCACGCAAACGCGGCCCGGCACATCGCCGCAGCGCTCGGCATCGACGAAGTTCATGCCGGCTGCCTGCCCGAGGACAAGCTGCGCTTCATGGATGAGAGAAGCGACAGGGTCTGCATGACGGGCGACGGCATCAACGACGCACCGGCCCTGAAAAAAGCCCATGTGGGCATGGCTATGGGCGGCATGGGCAGCGACATTGCCGTGGATGCGGCGGATCTTGTCCTCGTACGCGACGGCATAGGCGAGGTACCGCACGCCTTCCAGCTTTCAAGGCGCATGATGTCGGCCATACGCTTCAACCTCACCTTTTCCATGCTGCTGAACTTCGCGGCCATCATTCTCGCCTCGCTCGGCCTGCTCACCCCCGTCACGGGCGCGCTCGTCCACAACGCCGGTTCCGTGGCCGTCATTCTTCATTCCGCCCTGCTGCTGAAGTGGAAATCGGGACAGAGCGGCAGCTCTGCGGCCGCACTTTCTCAAAACAACGTGGAAAACGCCCTTCCTCCCCTGTAAAAAAGCGGCGCAGCCCCCCTTATGCACGACAAGAGGCCTCCTCCGGGGCCTCTTGCTATTTTTACAGGAACCCGTAAAGAAGAAACAGGATTCATCACTTCTTTCCGAGAGGCCGCCCATGACGTTCAGCTTGAAAAACGACTTCAAGATCATTCTTGCCGTGTGCGTCGCGTCCGTCCTTATGGCGCTCAACATCAATACCTTCGTGCAGACCGGCGGACTCTATCCCGGCGGAGCCACGGGGCTGACCATTCTCATCCAGCGCCTTTCGGAAAAGTTCATGGGCATCCATCTTTCCTTTGCGGTGGTCAACTTTCTGCTGAACATGATCCCCATCTACATCGGGTTCCGCTACATCGGCAAAAGGTTCACCCTCTACTCCTGCCTGATGATTCTGCTCACCGGCGTTCTCACGGACATCATTCCTTCCTACATCATCACCTACGATATTCTGCTCATCAGCATCTTCGGCGGCATCATCAACGGTTTCGCCATAAGCCTGTGCCTGCGCATGGACACCACCAGCGGCGGCACGGACTTCATCGCCATCTATCTTTCCCGGAAAAAAGGCATCGATTCCTGGAACATCATCCTGTATTTCAACGTCATCCTGCTGCTGGTGGCAGGCTTTTCCTTCGGCTGGGACAAGGCCCTCTACTCCATCTTCTTCCAGTACACCACCACGCAGGTGCTGCATATCCTCTATACGCGCTACCAGAAGAAAACCCTGTTCATCGTCACCGACAAACCCAAGGAAGTGTGCGACGTCATCTACGCCACCTCCAAACACGGGGCGACCATTCTCAAGGGAGAGGGTTCCTTCCATCTTAACGAACGCAGCCTCGTCTACTCCGTGGTATCCAGCGACGAAAGCAAGAAAGTGGTGAACGCCATCCGGGAAGTGGACCCCCATTCCTTCATCAATACGGTGAAAACGCAGGAACTTGCCGGTCTTTTCTATCAGCGCCCCACGCTGTAGCGCTTTCCGCCCTGCGTTTCCGCGCCGGTACGCGGTTTCGAAGCCTGCGCAAGAACGGAGCCGCCTTCTCCGTCAGACTGCGCAGGAGCTTTCTCCTGCCTGCCGCCCCCGGCAGAGATACGCCGCCCTTCTTCCGCCGCATCTTCCCTCAAATCTTCCAGACCTTCGGGAGATCCATGTGAGCTTCACCGTCATCAACAGACAGAACTGGCCGCGCAACGCCCATTTCGAGCATTATCTCTCCCTTGTTCCCTGCCAGTACAGCATGACCGTTTCTCTGGACATCACCTCCCTCGTGAAAACGGGAAGGAAACTGTATCCCTCCATGCTGTACGCCCTCTCCTCCGTGGTCAACAGGCATGAGGAATTCCGCATGGCCTTCAACGACAAAGATGAACTCGGCATATACGACAGGCTCTGCCCTTCCTACACCATCTTTCACAAAGACACGGAAACCTTCTCCACGCTCTGGACGACATACGACGACGATTATGAAACCTTTCTCCGCTCCTGCAAAAGCGACATGGAGAGTTTCGGAAACGTGAAGGACTTTGAAGCAAAACCGCAGACGCCGGTGAACAGCTTCCCCGTCTCCATGATTCCCTGGGAAAGTTTCGAAAGCTTCCACCTGCATCTTCCCAGGGCGGAGCGCTACTTCTTCCCCATATTCACCATGGGAAAATATGTTGAACGGGAAGGGAAATTCCTGCTGCCGCTGGCCGTGCAGGTGCATCACGCGGTGTGCGACGGCTTTCACGTCTGCCGCCTTACGGGGGAGCTCAGGGAGCTTGTCGCCTGCCTGTAGCCCATGCGCACGCCGCTGCGCTCAGGCTCGGGAAACAGACTCTCCCCCGCTTCCACGGCTCCGGGGCAAAATGCCGCGGGAGCTTTCCCGGAATGTTCCGGTAAACATCCCGCAGCGTGAGCAGAGGCACAGTTTTTCCCCGCGCCCCTTTCTATAATTCCCGGGAAACGGACACCGAAACCTTCCCGGAGAAAACATGTCGAGGATTCTGAGCAAGATGCGGGGCGGGGGACGACATGCGCCCCGCTGCAGCGCAAAAGAAATTCTGCTTTCCTGGCTGGGGAGCTGTCTGGCCATAGCCCTTATTGCGCTGCTGGAGCGCCTCGTCACGCCCGGTACGGGCTTTCCCCTGCTCATCGGCTCCTTCGGCGCTTCTGCGGTTCTGACCTTCGGGGCCGTGCAGAGTCCGCTGGCCCAGCCGCGCAACCTCGTGGGCGGACATGTGATTTCCGCCCTCACCGGAGTGAGCGCAGGGCTTCTTTTCCCCGACGTCACCTGGCTTGCGGCCTGCCTCGCCGTATCCACGGCCATAGCGCTCATGCTTCTGACCGGAACGCTGCATCCCCCGGGCGGAGCCACGGCCCTCATCGCCGTTACCGGAGGAGAAGGCATACGGCAACTGGGCTACTGGTATGCGCTTGTCCCCTGCCTGGCCGGCGCGCTCATCATGCTCATCATCGCCCTTGTGGTCAACAATCTGCCCCGTTCCCGCCGCTACCCGCTCTACTGGTAACGCCCCCCAACGTGCGACGACGGAGCCCTTCTCCGACCGTATGCGGCATGTTTGCCTAAGGTGCCTGGAACAGGAAACGCCTTCCTGCCCGGAAACGGATTCCCCTGAAAACGGGCCGCTCCCCTTCACCGGGCAAGACTATCCCTTCCCGCCGTTTCTTCAGGCCGTGAGGACTCATCACCGGGCCTGTCTTCTGCCGTTCCGTGACCGGAGGCGCAGACGGCTGCACACGGGCCCCTCCGACTGGAGACGGACGGCCGACATTCCCGCCCCCCTGAGCCTTGTTCTCGGCAGCCGCTCCCATGCGGAAGCTGCGGCGGCAAGCCCGTCCCGAGCCTTCGTATCCTTTCCCGGTCATGCTTTTCTTCCCGAACGAAGAAAAGCACGCCGGCAGATACCTGCGCCTGCATTGCACGCCTGTCTTTCCATGATTTCCATCTTCTATCGCCCGGAGGATACCCCGCGTGCCGGAGCGCCCCCTTCCCCGCAAAACAGAGGAAATTTCCCCTGTTTTGCCGGATCAGATTTTCCGCCCTGTACGGAGAGAAGATTTTTAATCGAAAAAAGCGGGATATTCCCGCCTGTTCGCTGTTGAGCACGGTTCTTCCCGGTACGCAGAGAAAACGCCTCAAACTGCGTTTGCCCAGGGAAGAACATGATAAAGCATCACGGCCACAAGCCCGCCGAGCATGGGGCCGACCAGCGGCACCACCGCGTAATCCCAGTGGGAAGCCCCCTTGCCGCGGATGGGCAGAACGGTATGGGCCAGGCGGGGCCCCCAGTCGCGTGCGGGATTGATGGCATAGCCGGTAAGACCGCCGAGGCTCATGCCTATGGAAACGATGATGCCGAACACCAGAAGATAGTTGACGCCTCCCGGCATGTCGGGAACCTGATTCAGGCCGAGAATGGCGAAGACCAGCACAAAGGTGCCGATGATCTCGCTGATGAGATTGCGGACACGGTCGGGTACGGCGGGAGAGGTGCAGAAGACCCCGCGCTTGATATCCGGGTCGTCCGTAGCGTCGAACTGATCCTTGAAAAGCACATACACAAGGCACGCGCCCACAAAGGCCCCCGCCATCTGGGCAATGCAGTAGCCGGGTACCATGGTCCAGCGGAAATAGCCGCCCGCAGCGAGCGCCACGGTAAGCGCGGGATTGAAATGCGCCCCCGAAGACGCGCCGAAAATGAAGGCGGGCAGCATGACGGCAAGGCCCCAGGCAAAGGTGATCTGCACGGCCCCGGCCCCCTTCATGCCGGATCTGTTCAGATTGACGTTGGCCACTACGCCGTCGCCCAGAAGAATCAGCATCATGGTACCGAGAAATTCAGCAAGATACGGCATTGTTCACCTCGGATTCAGAGTACAGGAGAAGAGAACGCCCCACCCCCCGTATGCGGAGATGGGGCGCATCAGTCTTTTTCCGTATGGAATCATGACCGCGGAAGGGCGACCCCCGTCCGTGCCTCATGATGCACGAACGGCGATGCCGCTCCGGGCGCGCTGCCGGTACCGACTAGTCGTCTTCCTTGGCCCAGGCATAGGCGCACTTCACGGCCTTCTTCCAGCCGCGCACCTTCTTGTCGCGTTCGGTACGGGTGATCTTCGGCCCGAACACCTTGTCGCTGGCCCAGTTGCTGATGACGTCGTCCTTGTTCTTCCAGTAGCCTACGGCCAGACCGGCCAGATAGGCGGCGCCCATGGCCGTAGTTTCCACGCATACGGGGCGGTTCACCGGAGCCTGGTTGATATCGGCCTGCATCTGCATGAGCAGGTTGTTGGCGGAAGCGCCGCCGTCCACCTTGAGGGAGGTCATCTTGATGCCGGAATCGGCCTCCATGGCGCCCAGCACCTCATAGGTCTGATAGGCCAGGGATTCCAGCGTGGCGCGGATGATGTGGTAACGGTTCACGCCGCGGGTAAGGCCCACGATGGCGCCGCGGGCATAGGGGTCCCAGTGCGGCGCTCCGAGTCCGGTGAAGGCGGGAACCACATAGCAGCCGTTGGTATCGGGCACCTTCTTGGCGAAGTATTCGGAGTCGGAAGCGGAATCCACCACGCGCAGCTGGTCGCGCAGCCACTGTATGGCGGAACCGGCCACGAAAATGGAACCTTCCAGAGCGTAATTCACCTTGCCGTCCAGCCCCCAGGCAATGGTGGTGACAAGGCCGTTCTTGGAGAAAATGGGCTTTTCGCCCGTGTTCATGAGCATGAAGCAGCCGGTACCGTAGGTGTTCTTGGCTTCGCCGGGTTCAAAGCAGGTCTGGCCGAAGAGCGCGGCCTGCTGGTCGCCCGCGGCGCCGGCAATGGGAATGGCTCCGCCGAAGAGTTCCTGCACGGTTTCCCCGTACACGCAGCTGGAAGGCCTGGCTTCGGGAAGCATGTTCGCAGGAATGCCGAGCTCGGCCATGATCTCTTCGTCCCACTTCAGGTCGACGATGTTGAAAAGCAGCGTGCGGGCGGCGTTGGAGTAGTCGGTAATATGCACCTTGCCGCCGGTGAGCTTCCAGATGAGCCAGGTTTCCACGGTACCGAACAGAAGCTGCCCGGCCTCGGCCTTTTCACGCGCACCGGGCACGTTTTCCAGAATCCAGCGGATCTTGGTGGCGGAGAAGTACGGGTCGATGACAAGGCCCGTCTTGGCGCGGAAGGTCTCGTTCAGCCCCCTGGCGCGCAGGCTGTCGCAGTATTCGGCAGTACGGCGGTCCTGCCACACGATGGCGTGATGGATGGGCTCGCCCGTTTCCTTGTCCCACACGATGGTGGTCTCGCGCTGATTGGTAATGCCTATGGCCGCGATATCGGCGGCGTCGGCTTCCACCTTGGCCAGAGCCTCGGCTGCCACGGCGTACTGGGTCAGCCAGATTTCCATGGCGTCATGTTCCACCCAGCCGGGCTGCGGAAAATACTGCGTGAACTCCTTCTGGGCCACGCTGCACGCCTCACCCTTTTCATTAAACAGGATGCAACGGCTGGAAGTGGTACCGGCGTCCAGCGCCATAATATACTTGGCCATGAAAAAACCTCCTTTCCTATACGACGGACACGAGCCTTCATGCAGTGCAAAGAAAACGTCGATCACCTGAACATGATGAGGTTTTTCTGCCCAATCGCATGAAAATATACATGTTTTTACCCGCTCAGGCCCGGGTGTTCCGCCTCTGCCCGAAAATGTTATTGTTCCTGTGACTATACAGATAATCCATAAGAAAGGCAATATGACATTCTCTTCGGCAAGATTCTCTCAAGCAGAAAACATGCTTCTTTTCGCAGCAGTACAGAAAAAATACAAAATACCTTCAAATGACAGGGCACATACTACAAAAAAATGCCCCAACGCGCCATGATATGATTGTTTTTCCGTAGAGGACGCGCACAGACAGTTCCGGAGCCGGAGAATTATCTCCGATGAGAATACCTTTTTCGATCCGCCGCACAGGAAAAGCTCTTTTACGTTACATTATACGGACTTCCGTCTGCGTACCTCCGCCCTGTCTTCACGAGGCTCCGGCGCGGAAAAGCCCGTTCCGCACTCCCCGGAAGAAAAAACAGTACGGAACCGTTCTCAGACGGCCGCCCCGCTCCCGGCAGGGAAACGGCGCGGAGGCAGACAGCTCCCCCTGCCGTGCACCGCGCCGGAGAACGGCCGCATCCGTCTCCCGCAAGGGGCAGAAAGGCGGAACGCCGTCTGCTTCGGCGCAGGATTCACAGGGCGTGAAAAAAGGCCCCCTCCGCTCGGGAAAGGGCCTTTTCCGTTTCTTTTTCCAGCTTACAGTACCTGTTTCAGGAACTGCTGAAGCCGGGGATGCTTGGGATGCTCGAAAATCTCTTCCGGGCTCCCCTGTTCCAGAATCTGTCCCTTGTCCATGAACACCACCACGTCGGCCACGGTACGGGCAAAGCCCATTTCATGGGTCACGCAGATCATGGTCATGCCGTCGCGGGCAAGGTTCACCATGACATCCAGCACTTCGCCCACCATTTCCGGGTCCAGCGCGGAGGTAGGTTCGTCGAACAGCATGAGTTCCGGCTGCATGGCCAGCGCGCGGGCAATGGCCACGCGCTGCTGCTGACCGCCGGAAAGCATGGCGGGGTAGACGTGCGCCTTGTCGCTGATGCCCACCTTCTCCAGCAGCACCAGCGCTCTGTCCTCGGCCTCCTTGCGGGGCATACCGCGCAGTTTGCACGGGGCCATGGTAAGGTTCTGCAGCACGGTCTTGTGCGGGAACAGATTGAACTGCTGGAAGACCATGCCCAGATTCTGACGGATCTTGTTGATGTCGTTCTTCGGATCGTTCACATCAATGCCGTCCACGGAAATAAGCCCGCTGTTGATTTCCTCAAGCCTGTTGATGGAACGCAGCAGCGTGGACTTGCCGGACCCGGACGGGCCTATGATGACCACGCGCTGCCCCTGATACACATGCAGGGAAACATCCTGCAGGGCGGGCAGCTCTCCGAAGAATTTCCACACATGCTCGATGCGGATGACGGGTTCGGCGTTATTTGCGTTTGTCATAGTAGTTCAGCCTGGATTCCAGAATGCTGACAGCCTTGGACAGCAGCAGCGTAATGATGAGATAAATCAGAGCGATGATGGTGTAGGTCTCAAAATACAGGTAGCTTTTCGCGGCAAAGCTGCGGCCGAACTGCATGAGATCGGGCATGGCCATGACGGACACGAGAGAGGTATCCTTCAGCATGGCGATGCATTCGTTGCCCACAGGCGGCACGATGGTACGCAAAGCCTGGGGAAGCACCACGAACACCATGGTCTGCACCTTGTTGAAGCCCAGAGAACGCGCGGCTTCCGTCTGCCCCTTGGGAATGGCCATGATACCGGCCCTGAACACCTCGCCCATGTACGCCCCGTAACAGAAGCTGATGGCGATGACGGCGGAAGTCAGCCCGCTGACCTGCAGGAACTTCGCCAGCGCATAGTAGATGTAGAAAATCTGCACCAGCAGGGGAATGCCGCGTATCACTTCCACATAGGTGGACGCGATAAGGTTGATCACCCTGTTGCGCGAAAGCCTTCCGAGGCCCGTGATGAGCCCCAGAGGAATGGCGCAGATGATGGAGAAAATCGTCACCTCGAACGTGACGACAAGGCCTTCCGGAACAAAACAGAGAATTTCCAAGTAAGGATCGGGCCAGACGGTGCACAGGAACGTGAGCACGGCCAGAGCGCCCACCAGAGAAAGGGACCAGGCGTTGACCAGACTCCCCCTTTCCGTATCGGGCAGCACGAGGCCTCCGGCAGGAACCTCTATCTTCCCCTCCGGCGCAACTCCGGCAGGAAGGGAATTTTCCTCATTATCACGCATAGATCAGCAATTCCTGAAACTGAAGGTGCAAGGCAAGACGCCCTAGTCGCCCATCCACTTGCGGATGATTTCGGCCTCTATTCCCTTGGCGCGCACGGCTTCGATGCCCTTGTTCAGGCGCTCCACAAGGTCCTTGCGGTTCTTCTGCACCACGAAGCCGAAGGATTCCGTGGCTTCGGTACGGAAGGCGATGGAAAGCTGGTCGGCGAAACCTTCCTTCTGATTGGCGTAGTAAAGAGCCACGGGAGAGTCGCAGATAACGGCGTCGATGCGGGAGTTCAGCAGATCCTGCATGGCGAGACCCACGTTGTCGTATTCGCGGATGGTCATGTCCACGCCGCTCTTCTGCGCCACGAAAATACCGGTGGTGCCGATCTGTCCGCCGACGACGCGGCCCTTGAGAGCTTCGAAGTTCTCGGCGCTGTCGCCCTTGCGCAGCACCACGATCTGGCGCACGTCATAATAAGGCACGGTAAAGGCAAAAGCCTTCTGACGTTCCGGGGTGATGGTCACGGCGGAGGCGATCACGTCGTAGTTGCCCGCGGCGACGCCGGCGAAGATGCCGTCCCAGGCGGTCATGCGGAATTCCGCTTCCAGACCGACTTCGGCGGCGACGGCGTTCATCATGTCGACGTCGTAACCGACGATGCGCTTTTCATCGTCGAGAAATTCCATCGGCGGCCATTCGGGATTGGTGGCGACAACAATCTTTTCCGCAGCGGAGGCGGAAGAACACAGAAGCGTGGGCAGCAGCAGCGCGGCGCACAGAAGATGACGAAGCATGGTGACTCCTTAACTGACAAAGGTACATCAAAAAAGGCTGAAAGCTCAGCCCTCCCCCCTATGTTCCCGCCCGACGAAGCTCCCTTTCAAAAAAAGCCCCGGCAGACGTGGACACCCCACATATAATCCCCGTCACTATGAATGATACCGGGGCATGATGTCAAGGAAGGGGCGGCGGGAAGCGCGCCTCCTTTTCCCGGAGAGAGGGACCGGGCTGAGCAGATAACGGGCCCCGCCGGCATGACCGGCGGTTCCTCCTACGCGCCTCTTACCCGCCGCGCCCCGACAGGCGCATGTACGTCTGCCCTCTGCATTTCTGTTACCGGAGGCCCGCAGACGGACTTCCGGCGTACGGGATGCTGCCCCGTCTGCGCTGTCCCCGTTCAGTCGATTCCTGAGGCATCCGGCCATGGCTTATCCCTGCCTGCCGTATCGAGTACCCGCGGCACCAGAATTTCCGACTGCGACACCCGCACTTCAACGCGCCGAACTGTTCACATGCCATCAGGCTGCTCTTTCCTTTCACATATCCGGCGAACGCCGATACACTCATCCTGCGGGGTATTTCTGACAAGATATGGATATGGTCGGGGCAACATTCCGCCCCTGCTGTTTTCACGCCCTTCCCTTCACATGATGTTCCCACGCTTTCTCCATAACCCTTTTCTGGCAAGTCAAAAGGAGTGTTCATGCCATGCTCATAACGATACGTTTTCAGCCCCGGCCTGGCCGGGGCCTTTCTTTTAACCCAAAAGAGGCCGCCCTCTTCCGGGGGCGGCCTCTTCCGGCAAAAGAAGAAAAGCCTATTCCAGACCCATCCTGCGGGCGATGCTCTGAGCCGCGCGGCGGCCCGCGCCCATGGCCAGAATGACGGTGGCCGCGCCGGTCACGATGTCGCCGCCGGCGTAGACGTTGGGAATGGAGGTTTCGCCGTTCTCATCCACGGCGATGTAGTTTCTTTCGGTCAGCTTCAGGCCGGGCGTGCAGTCCAGCATGAGGGGATTGGAGCGCGTGCCCAGGGCCACGATGGCAAGGTCCGTCTCCATGACGAAGTTCTGCCCTTCCACGGGACGGGGACGGCGGCGGCCCGAAGCGTCGGGTTCGCCGAGTTCCATGCGCTGCAGTTCCACGCCGGTGAGGTGATTTTCCTCGTCGTACAAAAAGCGTACGGGCGCGGAAAGTTCCAGCAGCTTCACGCCTTCTTCCAGAGCATGTTCGATTTCCTCGCCGCGGGCGGGCATTTCCGCACGGGTACGGCGGTAGACGATATGCACGCTCTCCGCGCCGAGACGCAGCGCCGTGCGCGCGGCGTCCATGGCCACGTTGCCTGCGCCGAACACGGTGACGTGTTTGCCCGGAGCCACGGGCGTGTCATATTCGGGGAAGGAATGCGCGCGGCCGAGATTGACGCGGGTGAGGTATTCGTTGGCCGAGAACACGCCGATGCAGTTCTCGCCGGGCACGCCCAGAAAATACGGCAGGCCCGCGCCCACGCCGATGAACACGGCGTCGTAGCCTTCCTTGAGAAGTCCGTCCACGGTGACGGTACGGCCGCCCACATGGTTCAGACGGATATCCACGTCCATGGCGCGCAGGGCGTCCAGTTCATGGGCCACCACATCCTTGGGCAGGCGGAAGGCGGGAATGCCGTAGATGAGCACGCCGCCTGCTTCGTGCAGGCCTTCGAACATGGTCACGTCCACACCGAGGCGGGCAAGATACCCCGCGCACGTCACGGAAGAAGGACCGGAACCGATGCAGGCCACGCGGCGGCCCACCTTCCTGATTTCCGGGGCCTTTTCGGCGGTCGCATGGTCGGCCACATAGCGTTCCAGGCGGCCGATGGCCACGGGCTGCCCCTTCTTACCGAGAATGCAGCGGCCTTCGCACTGCTTTTCCTGCGGGCACACGCGGCCGCACACGGCGGGCAGGCTGCTGGAAGCATGAATGATGCGGCTCGCTTCGTCGATATCGCCTTTCACCACTTCGGCGATGAAATCGGGAATGGCGATGTCCACGGGGCAGCCGGTACGGCACAGAGGCTTCTTGCACTGGAGGCAGCGGGTCGCTTCCGCATGGGCCATTTCCGCAGTGTAGCCCAGAGCCACTTCACCGAAGTTTCTGATACGTTCCTCGGGAGCCTGGCAGGGCATTTCATGACGGGGAATCTTCGCCCCACGGGTAACTTCCTGACTCATGCTAGGCCTCCTTCCTTTCAAAACAGTTGCAGCGGTGATGTTCGCGGGCCTGGGCCTCCTGGGTACGGAAGGAGCCGAGACGGCTGCGCAGTTCCGCAAAGTCCACCTTGTGGCCGTCGAATTCCGGGCCGTCCACACAGGTGAACTTCATCTCTCCGCCCACGGTCACGCGGCAGGCGCCGCACATGCCGAGGCCGTCCACCATCAGGGAGTTGAGGCTCACGGTGGTGGGCACGTTGTACCCGCGCGTAAGCTCGGCCACGGCCTGCATCATGGGCACGGGCCCCACGGCCACCACTTCGGCAATATTGCCGCCTTCGCTGTCCAGGCGGCTGCGCACAAGGTCGGTCACGATGCCCTTCCGGCCTTCGGAACCGTCGTCCGTGGAAACGAGCACCTCGTCGCAGAACAGGGAAAGTTCCTTCTGGAAAAGAAGCAGATCCCTGTTGCGCGCGCCGATGCAGGCGATGACGTAGTTGCCCGCCTCATGGTGCCCCTTGGCGATGTGATGCATGGCAGCCACGCCGGTGCCGCCGCCCACGCAGATGACCTTCTTCGGCGCGGGGAACTTCTCAATCCGCGTGGCACGTCCCAGGGGACCGCACACGTCGAGTATTTCCTGCCCTTCTTCCAGCTCCTCCAGCATCTGAGTGGAACGGCCCAGCACCAGATACACGATGGTGATGGTGCCGTGTTCCTTGTCGGTATCGGCAATGGTGAGCGGGAAGCGCTCGCCGTTCCCGTCCACACGCAGTATGACGAAATGGCCGGGACGGGCCGTGGCGGCAATCTGCGGGGCGTCCAGCACCAGCTTGCTGGTACGGCCGGGAATCAGTTTTTCCTTGTGCAGAATTTTCGTGGGCATAAAACCTCCATGCATCCTTGTCCGGATCGGAAACCGTGCGCGTGAAAACGCGGACGGCTGCGGCAGATATGGCGCGACGGCTCCTGCCGGGCGGAAACGCTCCCCCGGAAGAAAGCCGCCTTAAAGCTGTACGGGAATTTGCGTGAACGCGAAAAACTCCAGAGCCTTTGCCTTATCCATAGAAATAAAAAGGCGGCCCGTCAATGCCGTCTCCCGCAGCGCCCCTTCTCACAGGGCTTTGCGGCAAAAAACAGGGGCGGAAAACAGACCGCGGGAAAAGCGGCCCGGCGCATGACAGGAACGGCAGACGGCGCCTGCCGCCCCTGCGCCGGAAATTCCGAAGCGCTTTCCGTAAGCCTTCCCATATCCCTTCCGCATCACACAACGAGAGGGTACGGCGCGGCCGGGCTTTTCACGAAGCCGGAACGTTCCGTGACGGGGCGCAAGCGCCGCTCAGGCGTGCTTTCCTGCGGGAACCGCGCCCTGCCCGGCGTGCAGGTGGGGTCTGCCTACAAGAGGATGAAAATCCTTCCTTGCCGCATCGTATTCCAGAAGCTCCCCGCTCTGAAGATCGAAATACCAGCCGTGCAGGAAAAGCCTCCCCTCCTCCACCGCGTTCTTCACCCAGGGGAAGGAAAGAAGATTTTCCAGAGACAGGCGCACGCTCCACAGTTCGCAGGCTCTGGCCCTGTCGGCCGCACAGGCCCCGGGTTCGGCCTCATCCGCCTTTTCCAGCGCACGCCGCGCCACATCCACCCACGGACCGATGAACTCGTCCCCTCCATGCTCCCCGGTTCCCGAAACCAGAGCCTGTATGCCGCCGCAGCAGGCGTGCCCCATGATGATGATATCCTGCACCTGAAGATGCTTGACGGCATATTCCAGGGCGGCGCTCACGCCGTGCCTTCCGCCGTCCGGCGCGTAGGGGGGAACAAGGTTGGCCACATTGCGGACCACGAAAAGATCGCCGGGGCGGCAGTCGGTAAGAAGAACGGGGTCCACGCGGGAATCGCAGCAGGCGATGACGAGCGCGAGCGGATTCTGCCCGTTTCTGAGAACCTGAAAAAGGGGTTCCTCAGGGTGATACCAGCGATGCTGGAAACGACGGAACCCGGAAGAAAGACGGAGCACCAGCGGATGCTGACGGCCCGCCCTGTGCGTACGAACGACATGAAAGGACATTAACGCCTCGAAATAAAAAAATATCCTGAAAAACGAACATATTATAGCGATTTCCGCTTCCACAGGCAAGCGGCGCGCTTTTTCCTTGACAGGACGCGGCAGTTTGTATATTCAAAAGGAACGCAAAGGGGAGTAACTGGGATCGTGAGTCCCGGGCAATGTCAACAGCATGGAGCGTCCGCTTCTGGCATTGCCGTCAGCCCGTCTGATGAGTGAGACCTTGCGGCAATGAATGTTGCCGGAAGGTCTTTTTTGTGTCTTCCGGCAAAAATGGAAAACTCTGGAGGATACACATGTTCGGACACTCTCTCATTGAAGTGGGCGTCTTTTCCGTACTGGTCATCGCCTGCATGTGGCTTGACCTTCGTTCCCACAACGACGACAAACCCGTCACCGCCCGCAACGCCGCCATCTGGACCACGGTGTGGATCACCCTCGCCTTCGCCTTCGCCGGCTACATCGGCTGGAACGAAGGCCCCGCGCAGATGCAGCTGTTCATCGCCGGCTATCTGCTTGAGGAATCCCTCTCCGTGGACAACCTCTTCGTGATGATGGCCATCTTCACTTCCTTCGGCATCAAGGATGCCTATCAGCACCGCGTGCTGTTCTACGGCATTCTGGGCGCCGTGGTCATGCGTCTTCTCTTCGTGGCCGCGGGCAGCTCCCTCATCAAGCTCTTCGGCCCCTATGCCCTTGCGGGCTTCGGCGTATTCGTGCTCTGGACGGCCTGGAAGATGTTCCAGTCCCTCGGCAAGAAGAACGACGAAGACATCGACTACTCCCAGCACTGGGCCGTGCGCTGGACCCAGAAGTTCATCCCCGTGTACACGCACCTGCACGGCCACGACTTCTTCGTGCGCACCGATGAAAACGGCACTCCCGTGGAAGCTCCCAAAAAGCATGCGGAAGGCGGCGCCGTCAAGCTGGCCGAAAAGCCCGTGGGCAAGGTGATCTGGAGAGCCACGCCTCTGTTCCTCTGCCTCGTGGTGATCGAAATTTCCGACATCATGTTCGCCTTCGACTCCGTGCCCGCCGTGCTGGCCATCACGCCCGACCCCTTCATCGTGTACACCAGCAACATCTTCGCCATTCTCGGCCTCCGTTCCATGTTCTTCCTGCTGGCCGCCGCCAAGCGCTACCTGCGCCATCTGGAAAAGTCCGTCATCGCCATCCTCGCCTTCATCGGCATCAAGATGCTGCTCGACGTGACCGGCGTCATCCACCTGCCCGCCATGATCTCCCTGAGCGTGGTGGTCGGCTTCCTTGCCCTCGGCATTCTGGCTTCCTTCCTGCCGGAAAAGAAGGCGTAAACGCAGCATACGCCTGACCTGCGGCGGCCTCCGGGCCGCCGCTTTTTTATGCCTTCCCCTGTTCCGCCGGAAGACTTCCCCCTGTTTCCCGCCGGCTTCGCTTCTTTTCTCAGCGCCCTACCGTACGCTCCCTCCCGCATACGCGCCGCCCACAGATCGCTTTCTCCGGCGCATCTCCGCCCGTCGCCCTGCCGCAGAAAAACAAGGATGCCCCTCCCTGCCCGGCAGGCTCCACGCCCTCCCACACACGGCACCGGAAAAAGGCCTCCCGGCCATTCGCACGCCACGCGGCATATCCCGGAAACATGCCGTTTTCCGGCCTGACGCGCCTGAAGTACGTCCCGCAGACGGCCTGGCACTTTCCCTTCCCCGCCCGGACGGGCAGAACGACAGGGGACTCCACCGGCATGTCCGGCATTTCCTGTGTGCGGCCGACAGGGCATGTACGCTGCTTTTCTGTTGTCGGTGGCCCCCGCAGACGGGCTTCCGCCATACGAAGAGTCCATGCTTTCCGCGTTTATCCCCGGCCAGATGATGCCTAGGTTCAGGACTCATTAAATATAAAAGATGACAATGGCAGCGAGACAAATAGCCGAAAAGAACGTGTGGGCACAACGGTCATAACGCATGGCTATTCTGCGCCAATCCTTGAGTCGGCCGAACATGATTTCTATCTTGTGCCGCTGCTTATAAACCTCCTTGTCATAGGCCACCGGAGTTTTCCGGCTGTGTCTGCCGGGAATACACGGCGTGATTCCTTTACGGGACAAGGCATGACGAAACCAGTCGGCATCATAGCCTCTATCCGCCAGAAGCTCCCCGGCCTGCGGCAGAGTATCAAGCAGGACAGCAGCGCCTTTGTAGTCGCTCACCTGACCGCCGGACAGATGGAAGGCCAACGGTTGACCGAAGGCATTGCAGACAGCGTGGAGTTTTGAATTCAGGCCGCCNCGGCTGTGTCTGCCAGGAATGCACGGCGTGATTCCTTTACGGGACAAGGCATGACGAAACCAGTCGGCATCATAGCCTCTATCCGCCAGAAGCTCCCCGGCCTGCGGCAGAGTATCAAGCAGGACAGCAGCGCCTTTGTAATCGCTCACCTGACCGCCGGACAGATGGAAGGCCAACGGTTGACCGAAGGCATTGCAGACAGCGTGGAGTTTTGAATTCAGGCCGCCTTTTGTGCGTCCGATACATCGGGAAAGGCCCCTTTTTTCAGCAAACTTGCTGCTGTCCTGTGTGCCTTGAGATGTGTGGCATCAATCATCAAGCGTGTTGTGGAGCCGTTTTGCTCAACAAGCTCCGCAAAAATCCTGTTAAAGACCCCCAATCGGCTCCAGCGGATAAAACGATTGTAGAGAGTTTTGTATGGTCCATACTCGCGCGGAGCATCTTTCCATTGCAGGCCGTGCTTGATGACATAGATAATGCCGCTGACGACACGCCTGTCATCGACTCTCGGAATGCCATGGGAACGAGGAAAGTAGCGTTTGATACGAGCAATCTGTTCATGAGAAAGATAAAAAAGTTCCTTCATGGCATCCTCCCTATGCCGACAATAAGAACTTCTTACCCTTTTGGCAATTAATGAGTCTTGAGCCTAATCAGTCCATAGCCTGTTTGTGCGTCTATAACCTGTCAAACTCCATGGTTTGTCAGCTTTGGTGCTCCGGGTCCACACAGGAGCTTTTTACAGAACAAGGGTTGAAGGCTCATGGTCCGACTGGGTAGGCATCTTTCCAAAGACCGGCGGAATATTGCTTGGGAATCTGGATTTATGGAATCATTACATCATAAAAAGATTCAATCTTGAATACGGAAGGCGCACGTTTCGCATCTAATGTGAAAATCAATCCCAGTACGGATAAAATATATGCTAAAGGACTGGTAGGTGCTGTCACAACTGCGACGTGGGTAGCAGCCGCCAAGGCCGGGGGAAGCCTTTTGGAATCGGACAAAACGAATGGGGCGTTTACTCCGTTTATCCGGTACAAGTCGGCCAACGGCGTCTTTGTCCTGAACGGCCACGTCGACGGGATGCTTATCTCGTATCTCACCGATGCTAACGTGGAAGCCGGTACGAATTCCGTGTCGGAATCTCTTGAGTTTACCGAGGCCGGTCAGCTGGTTTCCTCCGGAGGTTTCAAGGGAGCGCTAACCGGTAATGCCAGTACCGCGACAAAAGCGACTCAAGATGCGTCCGGCAATGTGATCACGTCAACGTACGCGACGAAGACAGAGATGAACGCTGTGAAAACCACGGCGAATAATGCCCTGCCGAAGTCCGGCGGTACCATGACAGGAAACATAAATATGAACAGCAAGAATATCACCGGCCTGAATCATCTGCTGTTTTCCAATGGTGCGGAGTTGTGGATAGCATGAATCGTCGAATTTTCTCGATTGACTTTTCTAAGAAAAACGCCCAGTTAAGATACATATTTCATTATTAATCATTATCCAACGCGCCTTATATCCTCCCCCTAAAGGGAGAGGTTTTACGGCGCGTTGGATAAGAAAAGGAGCAAACAGGTTGCCTGTCCAGAGAGCCGCGATGGTACTGCGCATATGCTCCACAGATGCCATGATACAAACCTCTTAGCACATGGTCTCTTTCACTTTTTCCGATAGACGCTTTCCTACTTCCTCGTAGTGAAGACGAAGAGTTTTTTCAATCGATCCTGGATCCTTTGAGCGCACTGCTTCGGCAACAATCATGTGCCTATTGTAAAACTCCTTAGGAGAAAACAACTTTTGCCACAAAGGATAGTATAAAAATTTAGCAAGAGAAGAGCATGAAGTACGCGCGATTTCGACAAGTTTTTCGTTATCACAAGCAGAGAGCAATGTGAGGTGGAAGTTTTCGTCTATTTCCGCAAATGTGTTGATATGTGAGTCGTAGTCAACTTCTTTATTGAATCTATCTACAGCATTATTAAATTTTTTTTCTTCTTTTTCAGTCCATAGGTGTATAGACTGTGCCACACCAACACCTTCGAGAACTCCAGCTATAATATAACTGTCATATATTTCTTTTGGGCTCATTGTTTTGATATGTTTATGCTTTTGTGGCTCATAGCAGATAATTCCCTGTTGACCTAGAATCAACAAGGCTTCGCGAACCGGGGATCTGCTTACTTTTAATTCATCGCAAATGGCTTTTTCTATCACAGGATCCCCTGGGCGTAATTCCCCTGCGCGGACAAGGTTGCGAATATACTCTGCAATTTTGATGCTGTAAGTTTCTCTGATTTTGTTCATAGCAAGCTCGATGATGGAAGTTTTGAAGTTCGTATTCTATCTATCGAGAATGCCAAAATCAAGCTCTGTAGAACGGCAACGCCCCCGATATCGTAGATACCGGGGGCGTTGGAAAAAGATTTTGCTAAACTAGTTCATGAAAGTAGGCAGATAGGCATACAGAGCCGGAGATCCGCCGGTGTGCAGGAACAGCACGTTGGAACCTTCGGCGAAGTGCCCCTTGCGCACGAGGTCAATGAGACCGGCCATGGCCTTGCCGCTGTACACGGGGTCAAGCAGGATGGCTTCCGTCTGGGCAACCAGCTTCACGGCTTCGACCATGCCGGGGTTGGGTCTGGAATAACCGGGCTGATAGTAGTCGCCGTAGCAGACAACTTTTTCCTTCGGAAGCTGCACGCCGGCACCGATGTAGTCGAGAGTTTCCTGAGCGAGCTTATGCACGATGCCCTGCTGCACGTCGCCGGGGCGGCTCACGTCGATGCCGGACATGGGGATATCCATGTTGTTGCCGTAGAATCCGGCAATCATGCCCGCATGGGTACCGGCACTGCCGCTGGGCACGATGACATGGTCGAAGTTCAGGCCCATTTCGAACATCTGCTGCATGATTTCCTGAGCGCAGGAAACATAGCCGAGGGCGCCGATCTTGTTGGAGGCGCCGCCGGGCACGATGTAGGGCTTCCTGCCTTCAGCGCGGAGCTTTTCGGCCACCTTTTCCATTTCCTCCATCATAGGAGATCCGCCGGGAACAACGGTGATGCTCTTCACGCCGAGCAGATGATAAAGGAAGTTGTTGCCGGAAGCTTCGGGGTTGTAGCTGCCGGGCACGCGCTCTTCGAGCACCAGATGACAGTCGAGCCCTTCATGCACGGCCCAGGCGAGGGTCAGACGGCAGTGGTTGGACTGCACGGCGCCACAGGTGATGATGGTGTCAGCGCCCTGAGCCAGAGCGTCGGCAATGGAGAAGTCCAGCTTACGGGTCTTGTTGCCGCCGGCGCAGCCGGGAAGCAGATCATCACGCTTCATGTAGATATTCACCTTGCCGCCAAGAGCCTTGGAGAAGTTGGCAAGGTATTCAATAGGAGTGGCTTCCTTGACATATCCGCGACGGGGGAATTTGGCGAGATTCATAGTAAACTCCTTTTGAAATCTCTTAGTTCATGTTGTTTTTTAGTCTTTCCGGGCAACTGGCCCGGATCAGTTCCCGGGCGAGAACGCTGGTGGCGTCTACGACGGGAGTGTCCCACAGTACGGACTCCGTGACCGCTACGGGAATTTCCGTGCAGCCCAGGAGTATGGCGGAGACCTGTTTCTTTTCCACGAGACGCCGGGCCGTATCGAGAAGAATCTGGCGTGCCTTCGGGGAAACAGGGTCGGAAAAAGCCTTGACGCCGAATTCGGGATCGCTGATGGCACGTTGCACAAGAGCGCAGTCTTCGTCATCGGGGAGCACGGGCTCAAGTCCGGCCTTTTCCAAAGCATCCTGATACAGGCGGGTCTGCAGCGTGGCCACGGTACCCATAAGGCCTATGCGGCCTCCGTTGGGGCACATCGAGCTCACATGCTTCACCGCGCTTTCGATGATGGACACAAAGGTCACATCAAGTCCGGTTTCCCGCAGGCGCTCCAGCGCCACATCGAGAATACGAGGGCTGTGCGCCGTGTTGCAGGGCATACCTATGACACGGGCACCGTTTCTGGCGAGCTGAACCATGATGTCACCTATGTCCTCCCCGGGATTTTCCTTCTTCTGCCCCAACAGATAGGCGGGACGTTCCGGGATCCATCCAGGGAAGGAATGGAGCATAATCGGCAGATGTTCCTGATCAGTACTCGCTTCCGTCCAGCGGAATATTTTTCTGAGGAGGTCATACCCGGCATACGGACCGAGACCGCCGACGATGCCTATAGGTAATGGTATCATTTCATGATGAGCAACACGCTGAATCACAATGTTTTCCTTAATGCTGTAAAGCTATGCAACGTTTTTGAATGTTTCCTTATCGAGCAGATGAGAGCTGGACGCGACGGCTACAGCAGCAACTACGTCGCAGAAAACGTTCATGGGAGTACGAATCATATCGGAGAAGCGGTCAACACCAGCCAATATAGCGATACCTTCGAGCGGGATACCTACGGTGGGGAATACGATGGCAAGGGATACAAGCGCACCACCGGGCACACTGGCCGTACCAAGGGTGGCCAGAGTAGACATAACCACAACACGGAACTGGGTGGCTAACGATGCGTCAAGATTAAAGAACTGGAACATGGTGACGCAGGCAACAGCCAAATACAGAGCGAGACCGGCGCTGCTCAACGTCATGCCGAGGGGAAGAACCAGACGGGTCACTCTGGGGTCCACACCATAGCGTTTTTCACAGTCTTCCATTTCCACAGCAAGGGCCACTGCGCTGGAAGTCGTACTGAAGGCAATCATACCCATACGGTAGAGCTTACGGGTAAACGTGAAGGGTGAAATTCGGGCATATGTGCATACACAAAACAGCATGCACAGATAAGTAACTATGGCGGCGATGAAAAGGGCCAAAAGGAACTTGAGCAGAGGGAGAACAACAGCAATACCGACGACACCCGTAACCCAGCCAAGCAAAGCAAAGACACCGATAGGAGCAACTTTGAGAATAAGGTGCATCATGCCAAGGATAATGGTGTTGACACTGCGAACCATCTCAAGTGCACGTCCACCTTCTTCGGTAGTATTGGCCAAGCTGAGCGCAACACCGCAGACCATGGAGAAGGCAATGATCTGTACAGTGGAGCCCTTAGCCATACTCTCTACAATATTTTTGGGGAAGAACTCGGTGATAGCTGCTCCCCAGCTCATAACTTCTGAACCACCTTTGTATTCCATGCCAGCGATGGCGGGAATACCGATGCCAGGCTGAAGGATGTTCACCATCACCAAGCCACTGATGGAGGCAATAATTGTCGTGATGAAGAACACCAAGAGCGTTTTTCCGCCAAGGACTCCAAGGTCCTGTGACTTCAAAGCACCCACTGCTTCAATAACCGCCCCGGCAAGCAGAACGGAGATGGACATCTGAATAAGGCGCAGGAAAATATCACCGATAAATTTGATTTCTCCCATGGTAGGACCGAGCAGCAGCCCACCGGCCAGGCCACCAAGCATGCCTATCATAACCCATGTCGTATCACTAAATTTTTTCATACTTTACCCGTTACACATTGTTTATGGGATGTACTTCGTAATTTCGCTCATATTACTTGGTTACTATCCTTTTTTTGCCATACACAGCTCCTTGGATACATCATTGACGAAATTTGTTCGTTATACCTTGTGAGTTGAATAACGTTCAGACAGCCTTTGCCACTTTAAAATCTAACAGGCAACCGTTACTTCGATCTCCACTTGTCCGTTCATCGGCAGCTGGTGAACAGCGACACAGGAGCGCGCAGGATAAACTCCATCGAAGAATTTGGCATATACTTCATTCACTACGGTAAAATCGGCTATATCGACAAGATAAATGGTAGTCTTGACGATGTTTGCAGGAGTAGCGCCGATGGATTCGAGAAGAGCCTTGATATTCTTCAAAGACTGCTCTGCCTGGGCTTTTACGCCTCCTTCCGCAAGCTTTCCGGTGGCAGGATCAATACCCAGCTGACCGGAAAAGAATGCCATGTTTCCGGCGCGAGTTCCCTGTGAGTAAGGTCCAATCGCGGCCGGGGCCATGTCAGTGGAAATGACTTTGATGTCCATGTTCCCATCCTTTTGATTTGCAGGTTAAAAAACTTTTTCACAATCGAATGTCGACATTTTAGACTATCCTCACATATTGTCAAGACAGGATCCGCCCTCAGAAGAGAAAAAAGAAAAGAGCTCGGGGACTCCCAGGCTCTTTTCATAGTCATAATTTTATCAAGGAATCTGTTGTGTTAGAACATGAACATACCCATACCTGCAATAACTACGCTCAACAGTATCCAGGAAAGCACAATGACTATTGGTGAAGACTTCCAGATGCTCTTGGTGCTGGCCCACTCATTGCCATGCAGCAGTGCGGCGCTGAAGCTGGCAGCAGGCGTAAGGAAGGCAAGGTGCATGCTGATGACCACCATGATGACAGGAATTTCAAGTCCGACACCGATATTGGTGCAGTAGCGTAATCAGATTGGACGAAAAATCACATTTTAAGTGTTGAAGGTTAATTCAATAATTTTATCCAGCGCGCCGTAAAACCTCTCCCTTCAGGGGGAGGATATAAGGCGCACCTTGACTGGAATTTCATCTTTTAATTCCCTGAGAAATATCGTATGATGTTCTCATGAAAAGACTACAAGCGTATAAATTCCAACTGAAGACGAAAGCAGCCCAGAAGAGCCTCATGAGAAGGTTTGCCGGGGGCTGCCGTTTCGTTTGGAATAAAGCGCTTGCTCTTGAAAAAGAAGCCTATGAGGAAACAGGCAGACGTCTTGGCTATTCAAACCTGTGTGTTCATCTTCGTGACTGGAAGCAGGAAGAAGAAACTTCTTTTCTTAAAGAAATTAACGCCCAGATTCTTCAGCAGACTCTGATGGATCTTGATCGGGCATATCGGAATTTTTTCTCCAGAAGAGCCACCTTCCCAAAATTCAAGAAAAAAGGTGTTCACGACTCATTCCGCTTTCCTCAAGGCGGAAGACTGGAGGATTCTTCCAGAACGCGTGGTTTCAAGCTGGATGAACCCAACAGCCGCATATATCTTCCGAAAATCGGCTGGGTGAGCTACCGAAACAGCCGAAAGATGGAAGGCAAGCCCAAACAGGCCACGGTGTCCTATTCGGCGGGCAAGTGGTATGTGTCCATTCAGACCGAGCGTGAAGTTGATGATCCGATTCATCCTTCGGTAACAGCCATAGGCGTAGACATGGGAGTGGTCAATTTTGCCACCCTGTCCGATAGCACTTGTATTAAGCCTCTGAACAGCTTCAGAAGGTATGAGAAGAAGCTGGTGAAACTCCAGCGGAAGCTTGCCAAACGAACCAGGTTTTCCGCCAACTGGCAGAAGAGGAAAGCCAGAGTCCAGCACCTGCACCGGAAAATAGCCAACGTGCGTCATAACTTTCTGCACAAGACTTCTACCACGATCAGCAAGAACCACGCTGTCGTGATAGTTGAAGATCTTCATGTGAGAAATATGACGCGTGCAGCTGCCGGAACCATCGAGGCTCCCGGACATAATGTTTGGGCGACAGCCCGCAGGAATCTCTCCATTCTTGACCAAGGGTGGTTTGAGTTCCGCAGGCAGCTCGACTACAAGCTGAAATGGCTGGGCGGAAGACTGATAGCCGTACCGCCGCAGCACACCAGCCAGAGATGCAGCAGATGCGGGCATACAGATGCGCGCAGCAGAAGAACTCAGGCTGATTTCAGATGTACGGCCTGCGGTTTCGAGAGTAACGCCGACCACAATGCGGCATTGAATATACTGGCGGCCGGGCAGGCCGTGGCAGCCTGTGGATCGGGAAGGGCTCAAGCGCCCGCGTTGAATCAGGAACCCACCTGTGGGGCGGCCTGAATAGGACGCTACCGATAGGACTCTCCGACCTTCAGGCCGGGGAGGATGTCAAACGGTTGTTTGATTTAATCATATAATATGAAGAGACAGTTAGGACCGCCCCTTCAAGGGGCGGTTTGATTGGTTAAAAGCCCCCCAGCTAGGCTGGGGGTTCCCGAAAACTTATAGTTATGCGTAAGTTATAAACACTCCTTTTGATTTGTTAAGAAAGAGGTGCGGTCTGGCAACTGCGCCCATAAGCAAATCAAAAGGAGGTCACAATGGGTGACACAAAGAAGTTAGCGCATACGAAATGGAACTGCAAATATCACATAGTCTTTGCACCAAAATATCATCGACAGGTTTTCTATGGTGAGAAGAAAAGGTCCATTGGAGAAATATTGCGGAAATTATGTGAATGGAGGGGGGGGTAAACATAGTAGAAGCGGAATCTTGTCCCGACCATATCCATATGTTGCTAGGCTCAGGACTCATTACTTGCCAAAAGGATAAGAAGTTCTTATTGTCGGCATAGGGAGGATGCCATGAAGGAACTTTTTTATCTTTCTCATGAACAGATTGCTCGTATCAAACGCTACTTTCCACGTTCCCATGGCATTCCGAGAGTCGATGACAGACGTGTCATCAGCGGTATTATCTATGTCATCAAGCACGGCCTGCAATGGAAAGATGCTCCGCGCGAGTATGGACCATACAAAACTCTCTACAATCGTTTTATCCGCTGGAGCCGATTGGGTGTCTTTAACAGGATTTTTGCGGAGCTTGTTGAGCAAAACGGCTCCACAACACGCTTGATGATTGATGCCACACATCTCAAGGCACACAGGACAGCAGCAAGTTTGCTGAAAAAAGGGGCCTTTCCCGATGTATCGGACGCACAAAAGGCGGCCTGAATTCAAAACTCCACGCTGTCTGCAATGCCTTCGGTCAACCGTTGGCCTTCCATCTGTCCGGCGGTCAGGTGAGCGATTACAAAGGCGCTGCTGTCCTGCTTGATACTCTGCCGCAGGCCGGGGAGCTTCTGGCGGATAGAGGCTATGATGCCGACTGGTTTCGTCATGCCTTGTCCCGTAAAGGAATCACGCCGTGCATTCCTGGCAGACACAGCCGAAAAACTCCGGTGGTCTATGACAAGGAGGTTTATAAGCAGCGGCACAAGATAGAAATCATGTTTGGCCGACTCAAGGATTGGCGCAGAATAGCCATGCGTTATGACCGTTGTGCACACACGTTCTTTTCGGCCATTTGTCTCGCTGCCATTGTCATCTTTTATATTTAATGAGTCCTAAACCTAGGTGCTCAGATATCGTTGTCTGGCTTTTCCCTGCCGCATCGACACAGGAAACGGGCGGCAAAACGCACGGATGCGATATCAGGGGCGCCGAAGCTTCCGCAGGGCATCAGACTGCGCTTCCCCTTCCACGCCCCGACATGCGACGATACGCCCGTCTCCGGCGGCATGTCCCACAACCTGCGGGCATGACCGGAACAACATCCGCTTCCCCCATGCTTCCTCCCTTCCGCTCCCATGGTCTTCGTCATCTTCCCCGCGCCCTGTTTCTTCTCGCCAGAGAAAGCCTGTCTGCGGCATTTCGGGGCATCTCCATGGGAACCGGCAGCCATGTTCCGTATGCGCCCGCTTCGTTGTGGCATCCCTCGTGAACGCCTTGTGACCTGCTCCGGGCATGACTGCCGGAACGCCCCATGTTCTGCCGGAATCCAAAGAAGCTTTCTGACGCATCACAGCCATACGTTTTCCCCCCCCACGCCCGGCCGAGGGAGCTTAAAGGAACAGACCGCAACGCCTGCCGTTTTCTGCCTCTCCCCTATACCGGAAGACGACGAGAACATGTTCCCGCAGACAGAGACGGCCCTGTCCGCCCCGTCGGAATGCCGAACACACGGCCTTTAAAACATTCAGCCGACTTTCCCGAAACTCTCGGAAAAGCCGGCTGTTGACGATAGGGCGTCGCTTCTGCGTGTATCAGTTTTCCCACTTGCCTTTCACATAGCGGGGAAGTTCCGTCAGCTTGCGGACCTTGACGCAGCGGAACTGACCGTTCGCAGCTTCCTTGCGGGTGCTGCCCTCGCTCTCGAAGGTAAGCTCTTCGTAGCGGAGCGTCGCCACATAGTCAAAATGCTTGCTCTTGCTCTTGCGCATCTGCGCCGTGGCGCTCTGCCTATTGATTTCCGTGAACGTGGCAATGTACTTGGAGCCGCGCTTGAACACCTGCGGACGCGCACGATTGACGGTCATGCGCTTGTTGGCGCTGGTGATGTACTGATTGACGAAGGCGTCGAGATCGGCCTGAATTTTGGATTCATTAGCCGCAAAGGAAGAGCAGGGGTCCAGCAGAAGCAGACCACAGAAAACGATACCCATCCAACACTTACGCAACATGAAGGAAACTCCGTTCTTGCAGAAAGCAGAAAGGGGCCCGGAAAACCGGGCCCCTTTGATTATAGAGGCTCAAAAATTAGTTGAAAAGCAGCTCAACGCGACGGTTCAGGTAACGGCCTTCTTCGGTGGCGTTGTCGTACTTGAAGGACTTGCCCATGCCGATGGCGGTCAGCTTGGAAGCAGGAACGCCCTGTTCCACGAGATACGCCTTAACGGTATTGGCGCGGTTCTGAGAGAGAACCTTGTTGTAGGCGTCGGTACCGATGGAGTCGGTCCAGCCTTCCAGGGTGACGTGCACGTTCTTTTCCTTGAGCACGGCGGCGGCTTCGTCGAGGATGCCCTGAGCCTTGGCGTCGAGGGCATAGGAGTCGAAGGCGAAGTTGACGCCATGGAGCACCAGAGCTTCTTCAGCAGCAGCGCCGGTGTAGAACACGTCGGCCACGAACTGGTTCAGAGCGTTCTGGTCGGCCATGAGGTCGGCGCCCTTCACGGACACGGAGCAGGAGTTCAGACCGGCGATCTTGTCGAGAACGGCCTGACCTTCTTCAGTGTCGGCAAAGGAGATGATGTGGAAGCAGATGCCGGGCTGAGCCTGGTAGATGGCGGCGGCTTCGGCCACAGGATCGACGCCGAGGTTGTTGGCGCCGTCGGAAGCGAGCACGATGGCGGTAGGACGGGCCATGGAGGCATAGTCGCCGGAGTTGACGGCAAGGCCGTCGCCCATGGGAGTCATACGACCGAACACCGCGCCGGCGTCTTCAAGAGAGGCGATGCCTTCGGCCATGGCGGAACGATCCCAGTCGCCATAGGCAACCACGCGGCCCGCGGGAGCAACGGTGTGCAGGGAGGCCTTGTAGCCGAGGTCGGGAATGGCTTCATTCACGGCGGCGAGAACCTGCTTGGCGGCGGCGGCCTTGGTCATCTTGAACGTGTCGGACTTCATCATCATGGAACCGGACTGATCGGCCAGAAGATCGAAGCTGTCCACCTTACGGACAAGATCCGCAGCCTGAGCGGCAGAGGCAATCCCCATCACCAGGGCCGCAGCAAACAGCGCATGACGAAACGTTTTCATGGAATCCTCCATCAACTTAAAATGTTATGGCAAACTCGGATACCTACATCTCTATCAAAGGCTCTGCACGCAGGCAAGTAGAAAAAAAGGCGAAAGAGAAGCTCTTTCGCCTTTTCCTAAAGCTGTCCGCTATGCGATCAGCACAAGAATACCGGTTTACACGCAGCCGGTGGGCTTGGGCAGACCGGCCATCTTGCAGGCGCCCTTACCGGGGCCGGAGGGGAACAGTTCGTAGATTTCCTTCAGCTTGTAGCCGGTGTTCTTGGACATGATACGCACCATGGGGGCGATACCATTCTTCTTGTAGTAGTCCTGCAGGAAGTCGATAACCTTATGATGATCGGCGGTGAGTTCCGGAATACCTTCGGATTCCTTCACGAATTCGAGCCATTCAGGGCACCAGTCTTCGAAGCGAAGCAGGAAACCGTCTTCGTCGACTTCAAAGGTCTTTCCCTGGAAAGAAACTTCAGCCATGCGCGTCCTCCTTGGACATGTTGGGACTGTGGGAAATTGCCTGCACAAGATGCAGGCTCACATACGAAAAGGAAAAAAGAATGCCGTTCCTTCTGTTCACGACAGCCTGCCACAAATAGGGGGAAATGACAAGCCCTGCCGGCGATTCTTTTTGCCCGGGCCGCAAAGAGTCTCACCTGAACGGGGAAATCCCCGAAAGACACTTCACGATGTACCCGCCGAAGAAGCCTAATACCTTGTTTTGCGCCGGGACGCAAGGGTTTTCTCAAGCTTCCCCTTTTCCTCCGGCGGGAAAACAGGGAAGCGCCCGGAGGCGCTTCTCAGCACGCAGGCCCTAGCGGGGCATACAGCACTTCTTGTACTTCTTGCCGCTGCCGCAGGGGCAGGGATCGTTGCGGCCGATCTTCGGAGTTTCGCGGCGGACGGGCTGCTTGGCGTACACGTTGCCTTCCACATAGAACCATTCGTCGCCTTCCCTGCGGAAGAAGGCGTCCTCGCGCAGTTCCTGGGGCACGTTCTGCACGCTGTAATGAGCGCTGAACTTCACCTCGCCCGTGGTGTCGTTCTCACCGCCGTCGACGGTCTCCATGATTTCAAGGCCTTCCCAGGTCATCATGGACGACCATTCCTTGATCTCGTCGGCAGAGGCATCTTCGCGGAACTGAGGATGCGTGGTATCCGTGAGATACTGGTAACGGCCGAGGCAATGGGCCGTGTAGCGCGAACGCATGAGGGCTTCGGCCGTGGGGGCCTTGGCCTTTCCTTCGATATACTGGCCGCAGCAGGCATCCAGTTCCAGACCGGAGCCACAGGGACAAAGACTCATAGGCGTCTCCTCCAAAAAGGTTTGCGCGCAGTGTGCCCGCATTTTCATCAGAACACAAGTCCGCAGAGGGCAGAAAAAAGCCCGCCGGAGAGGGAAGCCGACGGGCGAGTGGTGTTGATGGATTTCCAAAGGAATGTACCATCTATTATGCAAATTTCATGCCAAACATGATATATTTTTATTTTCACATATAAAAACAGCATGTTATATTTTTACCTCCCGTTTTATCTCCTGAAAAAGGGACAAAATCCGTATTTTTTTTTGAACGCCCGCCCCGTCTGCGGAAGAGTGGTGCAGACGGGCTGAAAAATTTTTGAACCCCGGAAAAAAACATGGCCGGCGCAGAAGGAAGAACTGGCCGGCTTCTCCGAAAAAATATGCTTCCGCCCCGTTTTTCAGACCGCAGAACGACGGAACAGGGAAAAAAACGCCCCCGCTCCCCTTTTCCTGACCGGAACCGAGAAAAAAAAAGACGCGCGTCTTCCCTTCTTCCTGCCGGACACGCCGGAATTTCCCGCGCATATCGCGCGCCGAAAGCCAGAAAACTGTCGGAAGCCCCCGGTTCCGGGGAAATCCCCTTCTCTGTCCCGCCATGCCGGAGGCAGAACCCGGCCCGGGGAAGAAAGCTTCCCGGCAAAGAGCAGAAATTTTGACACGCCCCTTTCCGAAGCGGAGCGGAACGGTTCTCAGAAAAACATGCCGCAGGGGCATACGTTCCGGCGGCAGCTCCTCTCTTCCGCGGGAAGCATTCCGTCATGGAAGTCTGCTTCCGCCCGCGCGGCAACGCACAGAGGCTCCCAGCCTGCGCCGCCATGGGCGTTGCGGAGAAAATTTTCCGTATGGTCCCGAAAGCGGTCTCCGTCCGCCGCAAAGAAGACGCCGGAAGGGAGGATGCCGGGCTTGCCGTTCGTTTTCGCGGAAAAAGAAGACGTTCCGGGGAAGAACGCGTATGCCGGACATGCGAAGCCGCGGCCTTTTCCGAATACGGCCGAAGCTTCCGCCGAAGCAGCCTCAGGCTTTTCAGGCCATGTCTTCCAGCCGACGGAAACGGCGCAGCGTAAGATGGCACACGGCTATGGCCAGCGCGTCGGAACTGTCCAGCGGGCCTTCGATATGCGTCCTGCCCAGAAGACGCGCCACCATGAAGGCCACCTGCTCCTTTTCCGCCCTGCCCGTGCCCACGAGCGTCTTTTTCACCAGCGTGGGTTCATAGTCCTGTACGGCAAGACGGAAGGAGGCACAGGCCGCTATGGCCGCACCCCTGGCCTGCGCCAGCTTGATGGTGGAGGCGATGTTCTTGGCCGTGAACACCTGCTCCACCCCCGCCTCATCGGGACGATACTCCTCAATGATGTCGTGCAGGCCGTGATAGATGCAGGCAAGACGTTCGGGGAAGGTGGCGCCCTTCACACGCAAAGCGCCGTTGGCCACCAGTTCCAGCCGACCCGAGCATTCGCGCACGATACCCCAGCCCGTGATGTTGGAACCCGGGTCTATGCCGAGAACGGAAACGCCTCTGGAAGAGGAAAGGGACATGGCTGCCTCTTGCGAAAAACATTGCAGACGGGTTCCTTACGCCGAAAAGTCGCGGAAGAAACTCGAAACACGGTTCCATTCGGACAGGCCCGGTGCGTATCCCGGAAGAAAAAACGGGAAACGGTCATCCCGGAAGAGCGTCTCGCACCGGAAGCCGCGGCGCCTGCCCGGCGCAGAAAAAAGGCCGGGGCAGAAAATCTGTCCCGGCCGGATATGCAAAGCCTGCGCGCCGATTATTCGGCGGGAGCTTCTTCAGCGCCTTCCATGAACACGGAGACCATGGTGAAGTCGGACTTGTACACGGCCTTCACGCCTTCAGGCAGGGGCATGTTGGAAACGCGGATGGTCTGGTTGAGTTCCATACCGGAAACGTCGAGGCTGACCTTGCGGGGCATATCGGCGGGCTTGGCGGAAAGAACCACTTCGTCGCGGTAGGTTTCCATGGTGCCGCCCATCTTCACGCCCTTGGGGGTGCCCACATATTCCACCTGCACCTTGACCTTGATTTCCTTGTCAAGATCCACGCCGAAGAAGTCGACATGGGTGAAGGTGTTCTTCACGGGGGAGTACTGAGCGTCCCACACGAACACGGGGTGCAGGGTCTTGACGCCGTTTTCGTCTTCGATTTCCAGCTGGAAGACGTTGGTGCGGCCCACCTGTTCGTAGATCTTGGTGAGGGGCAGTTCAGCCATCTGAACGGCGATATTCTGGCCGTCGGCGGTGTAGTAGACGCCGGGCACCAGAGCTTCGGTACGAAGGCGGCGATTGGCGCCCTTGCCGAAAGCGGTACGCTTCTTCACAGAAAGGGTTTTCAGTTCGGACATGATGCTTTCTCCTTATGGGCCGTCTCCCGTCGAACGGGGCGCGGCGCGATATATCGTCTTCAATCCCCTGATTTAGAACAGGGCGCTGACAGAAGAACCGTCGTGAATATTGCGGATACTCTTGGCCAGAACTCCGGCGATGGAAGCCACGCGGAGCTTTTCACACTGGGCGGCATGGTCGCCGAGCGGAATGGTGTCGGTTACGATGATTTCCTTGAAGGGAGAATCATTGAGGCGCTCGCAGGCAGGGCCGGAAAGCACGGCATGGGTCGCGCAGGCATACACTTCCTTGGCGCCGCCTTCCATGAGGATGTTGGCGGCGGTGCAGATGGTGCCCGCGGTATCGATCATGTCGTCCACAAGCACGGCCGTCTTGCCGGCGACATCGCCGACGATGTGCATTTCCGCCACCTGGTTGGGACGGTCGCGGCGCTTGTCGATGACGGCAAGGCTGGCGTCCATCTTCTTGGCGAAGGAACGGGCACGTTCCACGCCGCCGGCGTCGGGAGAGACCATGACGATCTCGCCGGAAAGGGCGCTGAGTTTCTTCAGCAGCACGGGGCGGGCGTACAGGTTGTCCACAGGGCAGTTGAAGAAGCCCTGAATCTGACCGGCGTGCAGGTCCACCGTCACGATGCGCTGAGCGCCCGCCACGGTGAGGAAGTCGGAAACGAGCTTGGCGCTGATGGGCGCACGGGGGCTGACCTTGCGGTCCTGACGGGCGTAGCCGAAATAGGGAATGACGGCCGTGATGCGGCCGGCGCTGGCACGCTTCAGGGCGTCGAGGATGAGGCACAGTTCCATGAGGGACTTGTTGGCCGGGGCACAGGTAGACTGAATGACGAATACGTCATGCCCGCGCACGCTGGCGCCGATTTCCACACGCAGCTCGCCGTCGCTGAACGTCGTGCAGAGCGCAGGCGTGAGGGAGCAGCCAAGGTGGTCGCAAATATCCATGGCCAGCTGTGGATTGGCCGTACCCGTGAGAATTTTAAGGTCGCCGTACATAGGAGCATGCCTTCCTGAGTAAAGTATCCAAAAGATACAGAGCGCCGCCGCCAGGCGAGGCCGAAACATAACGACACATGGCTGGGGCGGCAGGATTCGAACCTGCGAATAGCGGACCCAAAACCCGCTGCCTTACCACTTGGCGACACCCCAACATTTCCAGCCGGCAGGATGACTCACAAAAGGAAAGGGCCGAACACTTCCGCCTCTTCTCCTCTTTCCCGCAGCGTGCGGACGGCTTGAGCCGCGCGTTCAGGATTACGGAAAAGTCCGAACAGTGCCGAACCGCTTCCACTCATACCCGCGATATCCGCACCCTCCCGTAATAACTGCATTTTTAATGCCGCCAGTTCAGGATGAGCCGCAAAAACCACAGGTTCGAAGTCGTTCTTGCCATAGAATGACTGGTAACTTGAACGGTTATTTTTATCTGCCTTCGTTTTCTCTGTCAAGGAAAATGACATCATTTCTGCGTCCCACGCGGCATAGGCCCATGCCGTATCGACATGAACATGCGGGCAGACAAGGACGCAGCTCATGCCTTCCACGCCGCTTTCCGCCTCGGAAAGCTTCTCTCCTATGCCCTCGGCGAGGCAGGGCCTGCCCCTGAGAAAAAAGGGAACGTCCGCCCCCACGCGCGCGGCAAGCGCCGTCATCGTCTCTTCCGGCAGAGGCTGCGGCGCATGGCGCTGAAGCCAGAGGAGCACCGCCGCGCCGTCCGCGCTTCCGCCGCCGAGTCCCGCCCCGTGGGGAATGCCCTTGACAAGTTCCACATCCACGGCCGGGGCAAAGCCCGAAGCTTCCGCATACAGATCATAGGCGCGGGTGAGCGTGTTCCGCCCGGGATCTATCCCCGGAGTGTCGCAGCGCACCAGAAGGCCGCGCTCCCGGCCGCCGCTTCGGAAGACAAGCGTATCCGCAGGCCCCGGCAGAGGCACGAACAGCGTTTCCAGTTCATGGTAGCCGTTGGAGAGCCTGCCCGTGATGAACAGAAAAAGGTTGATTTTGCCCGTGGCGCGAACCGTTTCCTCACCCGCGAAAAAGCTTTCCTTCCCCATGGCGTCTCCCGGAGGCTTCCGGCCACGGCGCTTTCCGCGGCCCGGCGTAAAAGATTCCCTTTCAGGGGCCTTCCCCTGCGACGGGGAGGCCCGGCCGACTCAGCCTTCCTTCCGGTGCTCGAGACAGGCCTCGATGGCCACGGACTCTTCCGGCAGTTCTCCGGCAAGAGCCGCCGCTGCGGCCTGCGCAGCGGCAAGGGCGTACAGCCTAGCATGAGGCCCTTCTTCCGCCTCGGCCACGGCCACGAACATCCCTTCCTCATTCACGAAGCAGGAAAGCTCCGCGCCTCGGGGGGAAGCGGAAACGGCCGCTGCGGCTTTGAACCCTGCTTCACGGGCAAGGGTGAAAAGTTCCGCCCGTTTCGCCTCGTCCCGCAGCATAAGGCAGGCCTCGGGGGAAAGCACCATGCGCACGCAGGCATGGACATGCGCGCCCTTCCCGGAGGGAGACTGCGCCTGCTTCGTGTTCACGGCGTCGAGAAGCACGCGAAGCACGCCTTCCAGATCCAGATCGGACGTATCCACGATGACGGCGTCCTCCGCAGGACGCAGCGGGTCCACGGCCCTGCCCCTGTCCTGCGCGTCGCGCTCCTCAATGCCCCGCTGTATGCCTTCCAGCGTTTCGCCGTTCAGCGCGCCGCGGGCCTCGAGCTCCAGATAGCGGCGGCGGGCACGCACTTCCGGTCTCGCGTCGAGAAAGAACTTGTGCCTTGCCGCAGGAAAAACCTTGGTGCCCATGTCGCGGCCTTCGGCCACAAGGGAGCTGTCCTCCCCCATCTCGCGCTGCGCGCGCTGAAGCTCTTCCCGGAGCACCGGCAGCCGCGCCACGAGAGAAGCCAGACGCCCGGCCTTTTCCGTGCGGATCTCCGCGCCTACGGGCACGCCGTTGCAGCAGAGCTGCGGAGCGCCCCCCCCTTCCGGCGTTTCCAGACTGAAACGGTATTCCCGGCAGCGGGCGCGCAGGACCGCTTCCTCCATATCGGCGGAAGCCGCGCCGAGGCGCAGCCCGAGGGTGCGGTACATGGCGCCCGTATCGAGGTAGGCTATGCCCAGTTCCGCAGCAAGGCGGCGGGCCAGCGTGCTCTTGCCCACGCCTGCGGGGCCGTCCATGGTAATGACGCCGTAAACATCGTCTGTCATATCAGGCCCCCAGAATTTCACGCACATGGCGCAGGAAGAGTTCGTTTTCCTCATCGGTGCCCACGCTCACGCGCAGCCAGTCCGGCAGATGATAGCCGCCCAGCGCGCGGATGATGATGCCCCGGCGCAGCAGTTCGCCGTGCAGGGTCTTCACGTCCGCCGTGCCTTCCGGCGTACGGAACATGAGGAAGTTCGACATGCTGGGCAACACTTCGCAGCCCATGGAGCGCAGCCCGTCGGTGAGCGCCCTGCGGCCGCGCTGCACAAGAGCGATGGTGTCTTCCCGGAACCCGGCATCCTCAAGAGCGGCCAGCGCCGCTTCCTCGGCCAGAATATTGAGCGAAAACGGCAGGCGTACGCGCCACATGTAGTCGGCTATGGCCGGAGGAAGGATGGCGTAGCCTATGCGCATACCCGCAAGGCCGTACACCTTGGAAAAGGTACGCATGAGCGCCACGTTGGGCAGTTCGCCGAGGCGCGGCAGCAGGGAATGTTCCGGCCCGGCGAATTCGATATAGGCCTCGTCCACCACCAGAAGGCAGGCGGGCGGAAGCGCCTTCGCCAGAGCGGCCAGCTCGTCAGCCGAGGCGGCCCGGCCGGAAGGATTGTCCGGCGATGTGACGATGACAAGGGTGGTGTTTTCGTCCACCAGCTTCAGAAGGCCGGGGAAATCGAAGGAGAAATCGGGCTTCAAGGGAGCCTGGCGCAGTTCCACGCCCGCCATCTTCGCCTGAGTGGGGTACAGACCGAAGCAGGGACGGAAGGCGACGGCGTTGTGTACGCCCGGTATGGCGCGCACCCGGAAAAGAAGATCGATGATCTCATCGGAACCGTTGCCCACGAACACGCGCCCCGCATCCACCCCGTAAAAGGCGGCGAGCGCCTTCACCAGACGCGGATTGCCCGACTGCGGATAACGGAAGGCCTGCCCTATGTTCTTTTCCAGAACCTCCCGCACCCGGGGAGAAACGCCCAGCGGATTCTCGTTGCTGGCCATTTTGATGACTCGGGAAAGCCCGTAACGCCCGGCTATTTCGGCAATGCTGAGGCCGGGTTCGTAGGATTCGAAGGACGCCACCTCGGGGCGGACGTCGTTGAACGAGGTAAAGGGGAGATTCATGGGTACACCTTGAAAAAAGGAAAAGATAATAAAAAGGGCTTTCCTCCCCCGGACGAAGCCGCAAAAGGAAAGCCCTGTTCCCGATCTGATGAAGCGTTAATCCTTATAGATCGCGCCGCCCGTATAATTGTCGGAAGGACGAATGGTCAGGACGGGGAGATGGGAATTCTTGACGACCCGTTCCGCCACGGAGCCGAACAGGATGCGGTCGATGCCCTTGCGGCCATGGGTGCCCATGACGATGAGGTCGGCCTCTTCCTTGGCCGCGATTTCAAGAATTTCCTCGGCGGCATAACCGACGACCACTTCGGCCTTGGTTTCCACGCCTTCGAAGTTTTCGGACACGAACTGGGCCATGGCCTTTTCCGCGCCGGAGACAATTTCACCCACAAAGCTGTCAATGGTATTCGGCGGGACGTGGAAGCCCGTGTACTGAGTCAGCGTAGGGGCCGCGTATACGGCCACGATGCTGGCATTCATGGCCTTGGCCAGCATACATGCATATTCCGCAACCGTCTTGCTGTGCTCGGAAAGGTCCAACGCGCATATGATCTTCTGCAGCTTGGGCATAATGCCTCCTCTGTTTCTTTGTTCGGGGCAGGATGCCTCCTAAACATGGCTTTATCATAAAAACTTTCCAGCAAAGTTGCAAGTATTCCCTTACGCAAAAAACTCTCTTCACGCAGAAGAGGAAACTTTTAAACGAAGACATATGAAAAGCCCGGACACGGAGAAAAAACACGTTTCTTCCCCGGCCCGGGCGCAATGTTCCTTTTCGCGGACATCAACGCATGTTCTGCGCTGTCCGTATGCCGTTACGGCCGTTGCAGACGCGCGGCTTCGGCGCGCATTTCCTCCACGATCTGCGCGGCGGCCTCCACATCGCCCTCCTCCCATGCGGCCCGGAAACAGCGGGCCATGTCGGCCAGCGTATGCATCCCGTACCTGTCCGCCGTGGCGGAAAGCTCGCGCGAACCGGCCCGTATGGCCTGCACGTCGCCGTGAATGAGCGCCTCGGAAATACGGTTCAGTCCTTCCACGATCCGTCCCGAAGGCGATTCCATCTCCTCCAGAACCTCTTCCGCCTCCCGCCCGGGAGCGGCAGGCTCCTCCGGTGAGGAAGATACGGGCGTTCCTTCCTCATGGATGAGGGAAACATCCAGTTCTATGAGCTCCTCCTCTCCGTCCTCCGGGGAGGAAACGCTCTTCTCCACGGCCGGAGCAAGATCGTCGCTGGTCAGTTCCTGTACGCCGCTCTCCTCCACCAGCACCTCTTCGGCGAGAAGATCCACCACTTCCTCTTCCGGCGTCCCGCGCGCTGTGTCCGCCGCAGGGACGGCCACGGCGTTCTCTTCCGGCTCCGCGCCGTCCGCAGCGTCTTTTGCGCGCTCCTGCGTCTCCGCAGGGCGGGTATGGGAATGGAACAGCGAGGAAAGCCACGTTCCGCCCTTTCTTTCCCGGGACCCCTCTCCCTGCAGCGAAAGCGCGCCCTGCTCCGCCGCGGCAGCAGCGGCGGCTTCCTCCGGCTTTGCTGCGGCGTTCTGCGGCTCCGCCGCCATTTCGGGAGAGGAAGCGGGCTTCGGCGCAGGTTCCGCCTTGCGCACGGCTTTGCGCTGCATACGCGCATTGCCGGAATGGGCTCCGGCCAGAACGGCTGCCAGAGTAATGCGGTCCGCGCTCAGTACGGGTCTCTCCGGCGTCGGGGAAATGAGCCATCTCGCCATGGCGCGCAGATCCCTGCGCACCACGGGCAGAATAAGGGCCTCGTCGCAGCCGGCCTTGGCGATGCGTTCCGCCTGCATGTCATCGCGGGCAAGAAGCAGGAAGGGCGCGGCGGAGAGGGCCTGCTCTCCCTCGAACATGCGTATGGCCGCAAGAGCCTGCACCATGTCCTCTTCGCCGAGATTGCCGTCGAACACCACCAGCGCGGCGGGAGCCGAGGCGTACAGCGACGCCGCCTCCTCCGCATCGCGCGCTTCCCACAGGCAGAAGCCCATGTCCTCCAGATAATGGGCATACATCTGACGGCTCAGCCCGTCGGGAGAAGCAAGAATGACGAGCGGAGCCTCCGGCCGGGGCGCTTCCGCGCCTTCCGCGGAAGGTACGGATTTTTCCGTCACTCCGTCGGCCTCCATGGCCGCGCATTCCATGCTGAAGGTAAGCTCCATGCCCTGCGGAGTGCTGTCGATGAACAGATCTCCCCCGTGGGCGGCGGCAAGTTCCCATGCGCGGGAAATAAGCATACTCTGCCTGCCCCGCGGAGGAAGTCCCTCTCCGTTGTCGGACACCGTGAACTGCAGATGCCCCGGATGGGTACTCGCGCCGGAGCGGCGCACATGCAGACTCACCGCTCCCCTGAAGGCGGCACGCACGGAATCGGCGAGCAGCAGGGAAAGCAGCGCGGTGAGGCGGGCGGCATCGCCCCGGAACTTCTGCCCCAGCTGGGGAGCCACATACCAGGCAAGGCCGAGCCCCTTCTTTTCCGCCTCGTCCGCCACCGAAGCAAAGGCCTTCCGTATGACCTGACGCAGCTCGAACACCTGCATGGAGGCTTCGGGCAGCATGGCTGCGGCGGGCAGGTCGAGCGCACTTTCGGAAAGTCTGCGCGCGGCGGCCACCATGCCGTCGGCATGGGTCATGATGTCCACCTTCTCTCTGTCCACTCCGGCCCTGGTAAGCGCCTGATCCAGACGGCAGGCCTCGTCGAAGAGCTCCTCCACCGTTCCGCGGAAGGCACGACGCAGCGCCGCAAGGCTGTTGTCCCTATAGGTATTGGCCCTGACTTCCGGCAGTCGACGTTCCGCAATGTCGAGTTCCGAAGACGACGCGCCGGCAAGGGCTTCCTTATGCGGCGCGGCGGACGAAAGAAAGAGCAGTCCGATGACCTGCCCGGCCAGCACGCTCACGCCCCACCACGGACTTTCCAGCCCGTGCGCCACGCCCCACAGGGAAACGGCGGCTCCGCCGCCCATGAAGAGGCAGGAGAAAAGGAAGGGCACGCCTCCCTGCACGCCGCGCAGAGCAAGCAGCAGCGCAGGCACGAAGTAAAGAAGCGCGGCCAGCGGCCACAGGGAAAGCAGCCTTGCCGTCCATGCCATGCCGGGCAGAAGCGGCACGATGGCGGCGCAGGCTCCGGGCAGGGCGAAGACAAGATACAGTACATCCACGAAAGGCGAGGCAAGGCGCGTGCGCATGAGCACTCTGCCCGCATGGGGCATCATGAAGAGCGCCACTCCCGCTGCGAACATGCCCGCAAAGGAAGTTGCGCCCATGGTTCCCGCAGAAGCGGAAGGAATGCCCCAGAGGCCCTGTACCAGAGCCGCAAAGGCGAGAACCGCCGTCCAGAATCTGCCTTCTCCGCGCTCGGTGAGGCTGAGCAGCAGGCAGAGCGCGCCGAGAAGTCCCAGCGATGCCAGGGAAACGACATGCGCCAGCCTTTCGGGAGAGTGCATGACCACCGGCAGCGAACAGAGCGCGGGGCGGAACCACAGGCCCGGCAGACCGTCCATGCGTATGAGCACCTGCCCCCGCCTTCCGGCAGAAGTCAGTTCATACACACCCGTCGTTTCTGCCCGGGCGCCGTTCCAGTTTCTGCCGTCGGAGGAAAGCCATACCGATACGCCGGAAGGCGCCTGCGTACCGAGATCCAGCCACAGCGTATGCGGCGCTTCGTCCCGCACGTCGGCAAGATCGAGATGCAGCCAGAGCGTACCCGTTTCGCGCGACAGAGGACCGACATGATAAGGCGTGAATTCCTGGATTCTGTCGGAAGCCTCCTCCACGCTCAGAGCACCCTTTCCGTCCGGCAGCATGGAAAGGAGGGAAAGCACGGGCAGACGCGAGGCCGTGGAGCGCTTCTCCTGCGGGGGAGGCGGCGCAGGCTGTACATCCGCCCGGATGAGCACTTCTTCGGGAAGGGCCACGGCGGGAGCGGGCTCGGCCACAAGCACCGCCGCCTCTTCCGGCCCGGCATGAAGGGGCGCAGGCATCCAGAGAAGCGCCAGAAGCACCGCCGTCATGCGAAACAGGGAAAAAGAAAACGGAAACATGACAATCCCGTATGATTACTTCTTGATGCGGTCGCGGACAGGCCTGCCCGCAGGGTCGGTGGCGTCGGGATGAAGCTCCAGTACGCGCTTCCACAGAGGCAGGGCCTCGGAAGCGCGGCCCATGTTCTCCAGCAGCCACGCGCGGTGTACGAGCGCGGGAGCGAAGGAGGCGTCGAGTTTCAGAGCCTCGGCATAGGCGCGCAGCGCCGTTTCCTTCCGGTCATGCGCTTCAAGCTGAAGCCCGGCATCCACCGCAAGCGCGGGCATGACCTTTTTCAGAGGTTCGCCGCTGGACAGGGTGAAGTCGGGATTTTCCGCAAGTACGGCATTCCAGAAGGCCACGGCCTCTTCCGGCTTTTCCAGGTCGAGCAGCAGCGTCACGCCCTTGTTGAACACGGCGTTCTTATGCCCGGGCATGTCGCGCAGAGCCTGTTCGTAGCTTTCCACGGCGCGCAGAGGTTCGCCCTTCAAGCGGTACATGGAACCCATATCCGTGCGCACGTCGGCATTGCCGGGTTCCAGCCGCAGGGAGGCCTGATAGGCTTCTATGGCGCCTTCGGCATCGCCCGCATCAAAGCAGGCGTTGCCGAGCTTCGTCCAGCGTCCGGCATCGCCGGGTTCCGCCATGGCCTCTTCCCGAAGGTGCCGTATATGTTCGTCCCCCGCCGCGTCGGCTGCCGGAGCGACTGCGGGAGAAGCGACGACGGGAACCTGCACGCCCCGCCCCGCATCCTTGTATTCCGCCGTCAGATTTCCGCATACGAAACCGGCGGCAAAGGCGGCAAGGCCCAGTATCACGGCGGAACTGGTCAGCATGACGCCGCGGGTCTTTTCATTCTTCATGACGTACTCCCGGCACCGGTCTACAGAATCCGCGTTTTCGTCCAGCCCTCGGCGTCCGCCACGGCCTCGGCATCACTGCCGCCCAGCACGCAGGGCACGGCCTTTTCCAGCGCGGAAGCAAGATAGGGCGCGAAATCATGGAAATCGGCAAGACGCGTGGCGAGAATTTCCTCGCGGATGCGCTGACGTTCCTCTTCGGATTCTCCCGCCATCCAGCGGGAAAACGCCGCGGAACCCTTCGCGCCGGGAAGCATGTAGGAATCCACATCGCCTATGGCGCCCACCACCGCACGGGTGATGTCCGCCTCGGAAAGGGAAAGGTTGCCGAGGTAGTCCGCCGTTTCCCGGTACACCCTGAGGGTATTCGCCACATTGGGGTCACGGTAGGAAGCGAAGGTGAAGGCCCCGGTGGAGCGGCCGTACCGGGCAAAGCACCCGTAGGCCCCGCCCTGCACACGCACGCGGTCCCACAAATACCCCATGCGCAGATGACGCAGAATCACCGCCTGCGAACCGCTGTAACGGTACCCCGTCCCCTTCAGGGAAAGGCCGAGGCCCACATAGTTCACCTGCGCCGGGATGCTCAGAAGTTCGGCTCCGGGAAGTTCCGCAAGCTCCACCGCGCAGCGCTCCGCGGGGCGGGAAGGCAGATTCCGCGCCAGCTTCTCCAGCACGCCGCGCGCACCGGCAAGCAGCGCCCCGTCCGCCGTCATGTCGAGCTTCACGCCCTCACGGCGCACGATGCGCCCGTGCAGCTCCGCAAGATCGGCACGCACGCTCTCCCAGTCTTCTTCCAGCCTGCGGATGAGGTCGCGCACATAAAAGAACGCGTTCACGCCGTTCATTTCCTCGGAAATGCGGCCCACGGTCGAAAGGCGGCCGTTCAGACGGGTGTTCACCAGAACATGCCCGGAGGGCACGGCGGCCTGCTCCATGCGGGCCTTTTCCTCAAGGGCCATCTGCGTGAAGCGTTCGCGGTTGTCGAAATCAGGCTCGGAAAGAATTTCCTCCATGAGAGCGGCCATGCGCTCCACCTTGTCCGCCGTGCATTTGCCGGATACGGAAAGGAAGGAGACCACGGAGGCGTCGGCGGCGCGCGGAAGCACCACGGCTCCGGCCCCCAGACTGCCGGTATGGGCGGAAATTTCAAAGCCGAGATCCACATAGTCGCGGCGCTTCGTGCCGAGTTCCGTCAGCGCGCGGGCGTACAGCGGCACCAGAGGCAGAAGGCGCGAGGGCACGGCGGCAAGATCGAAGGCGAGCCGCGCATAAAGAATGCCCGTGGTGTGGAGCGCATGGGTCACCACGTCAAGCGTGCCGCAGCTCTCCACCTCGCAGGGAATGACGGCGTTGTTCTTCGGCAGATCCTCCTTGCCGAGGCTCGGCACCGTGTTCAGCGCCTCCTCGGAATCGGGCGTCTGCTGCGCGGCGCGAAGCGCCTGCGCAATATCCGCCACCTTCGCACGTTCCTCTTCGCTCATGCCCCTGCGCAGCTCTTCCAGCTTCGCGTCTTCCGCAGCCTGACGGGCTGCGGCAAGGGAAACGTCCGGGGTGAGCAGCACGGTGACGCGGTGCGTATTGTCGAGGAACCAGCGGCGTATGGCGTTCTCAAACACGGGCTCGCTCCCGGCAAGACGCTTCTTGATGGAGGCAAGAGGCTTTTCCCAGGCAAGGGGCGCAAAGGCGTCGCCGTCGTACAGCCAGTCGGACAGACTGCGGAACATGGCCGCAAGTCCGCGGGGGAAGGAACCGGTATTGTTTTCACGCAGCATGAATTCCAGAGAATTGAGGGCCGCTTCCACAGCCGGAGCGGGGACGCCGTTCTCCGCAAGGTCCGCCAGAGTTTCCATCATGATGCGTTCCACCTCGGGGGCGTCCTTCGCATCAATGGAGCGCAGCCCCATGGAGAAGTAGGCCTGACGCAGGTCGCCCTCAAGGCCGCAGCCGGAAATGTCCTCGCCGAGGCCGGAATCCATGAGCGCCTTGCGCAGGGGGGAACCGGGAAGCGCGGAAATGATGTGCTCCAGCATGTTCAGCACGAACATTTCCTCGGTGTCCTTCGATTCGCACAGCAGCCAGTTCACGGCCACATGAGCCCTGTCGGCCTCCTCTCCTTCCGAAGCGGCATAGGGAATCTCCAGCAGGCGCGGCGTGGAAAGACGCGCCTGCAGCGGCACTTCGGAAGACACCTCGCGCCGTTCATAGGGAGCGAGCACACCGGCGATGCGGGCAAGGCGTTCCTCTTCCGCATCGTCCCCCCAGAAGAAGAAGCGCGCGTTGGAAGGATGGTAGTAGGCGGCGTGAAATTCCCGGAAGGCCTCGAAGGTGAGGGTGGGAATCACGGCAGGATCGCCGCCGGAATCCAGACTGTAGAGCATGTCGGGGAAAACGGCGTGCTGGCATTCTTCCATGAGCACGGAATCGGGCGAGGAATACACGCCCTTCATTTCATTGAACACCACGCCCTTGAACTGCCAGACACCGTCGGGAGAATCGGTCTCGATGTGCCAGCCTTCCTGGCGGAGCACGTTTTCATCGATGCGGGGATGAAAGACGGCGTCGAGATACACGTCGATCAGGTTGTAGAAATCCTGAAGGTTGCAGCTCGCCACGGGGTAGCAGGTCTTGTCGGGGAAGGTAAGCGCGTTCAGGAAGGTCTGAAGGGAGCTTTTCAGCAGTTCCACAAAGGGTTCCTTCACCGGATACCTGTCGGAGCCGCAGAGCACGGAATGCTCAAGGATGTGGGCTACGCCCGTGGAATCCCTGGGGGGCGTGCGGAAGCTTACGCCGAAGGACTTGTTTTCGTCGTCGTTGCAGACGGAAAGCAGCTCGGCCCCGGTGACCTCGTGCTTCCAGAGGCGGACGACGCCGCCCACTTCGTGCATCTTCTCTTCTCTGACAAGGAGGAATCCATGGCTGTTCATGTTGTTTCCTTATATATCTTTTCTCAAGTTCAAAATGAAAACGGCGGCCCGTCGCAAGGTCGCCGCAAGGCCCCTGCGGGCAGACGCAGACATCCGTCAGCAGTTGGCGGCGCGAAGAATTTCTTCCGCCTGTTCCAGAGCCGGGCCGTCTTCCGTTCCGCAGAGCGTACGCACGGCAAGAAGCAGAAGATCGAGAGGCAGTTCCATGGAGTAGCGCCCGTTATAGATCACGCAGCGCTCGCCATGCACCGCCATGCGGTAGGCCCTGCAGAGATTCCGGTCCCCGCCGCCCTTCTGGATGACGTAGACCTGTTCGTTCTGATCCGTGACGTAAAGCTTCTGATGGGTCAGCTCGCCGCTGTATTCATCGTACCACACGGCCTCGGAAAACAGACGGCCATGAAACATGAGGCTGGCCCCATTCTCCAGATGCAGGGTGACTTTTTCCAGTTCATTCATTGCGGCGACCATGACATCTCCATTTCCGACAACATAAAACGGGCAGAGGCCCTTTTTGTCCTCCATAGCATTGCCTGCCGGAAAGTGTCAATGTTGATATTGGTAACTTATGGAAATATATTATGTTTAATTTTATGTACGCGCATATTGCCCCCAAAGGCGCCTTTTTTCGCCGTCAGAGAAAAAAGCGTTCCCAGGCTGCGCCTTCTTGCCTTAGTCCGGGCGCAACCGTATATAAAAACCACGTTCCCTCACCTCAAGGCAAGGATTTCCCATGCAATACTGGCTTTTTAAAACAGAACCCGGCTGTTTTTCCCTGGATGATCTCATCTTCTCGCAGGATGCCGTCACCTCGTGGGACGGCGTGCGCAACTATCAGGCCCGCAATCTCATGCGTTCCATGAAAAAGGGCGATCTCGGCTTCTTCTATCACAGCGGCAAGAAGCCGGAAATCGTGGCCGTGGTGGAAGTGGTGCGTGAAGCCTACCCCGACCATACCGCGCAGGACCCGAAGAACCGTCACTTTGATGAAAAGGCCACGCCCGAAGACCCCCGCTGGTACATGGTGGACGTCAAGCTGGTCCGCCGCCTGAAAAAACCGCTTCCCCTTGAAGAGCTGCGGCGCGAGGATGCGCTGGAAGGCATGGAACTTCTGCGGCGCGGCAGCCGTCTCTCGGTGCAGCCCGTGGAAGAGAGGCACTTCAGGCATATTCTCGACATGGCGGGAGAAAGCCTCAACTGACCCCTCCTTCCGCCCTCCCCTGCCTGCATGAGGCAGGCCCGGCATCATCCCGGAAACCGTATGACAAAGCCCGCCGCCCCGGCCTGCCCGGCAGACGGCCGGGCTTTTTCCGTACGCCGTATCCCCTTTTCCGGGCGGCTCACGACAGAACACCATGAAGCCGGAGCATGTTCCCTTGCCTGCGGACGGGACGGGCGGGGCCCCCTGCCGGAAGAAGCAGGATTATTCCCGCGGCGTGCCTGCCGGGCAGGCCGGAGAGAAAAGCATGACTCCCCGCCCGGGACATGACGAAAAACGCGGCGCTTCCCCTGCCGGGAAACGCCGCGTTTCATCTTCAGACGGTCTGGAGCCTATTCGTTGCCCTTGGCGGCCTGATGAGCAGCCACGACCTTGTCGACCACGGGCTGGGGAGCTTCCTCATAGTGGTCGAATTCCATGGTGAACACGCCCTGGCCGCCGGTCATGCTGCGCAGATCGGGGGCGTAGCGGAGCACTTCGCTCATGGGCACGTTGACCTTGAGTTCCGTAATGCCGCCCTGGGAGTCGGAACCGAGCACCTTGCCGCGGCGGGAAGACAGATCGCCGATGACGTCGCCCATGTATTCATCGGGAATGGTCACGGTCATCTGCACGATGGGTTCGAGCAGCACCACCTTGAGCTGGGCCATGGCGGCCTTGAAGGCGATGGAACCGGCCATCTTGAAGGCCATTTCGGAGGAGTCCACGGTATGGTAGGAACCGTCGTACACGCGCACGCGGAAGTCCACCACCGGGCAGCCGGCGAGGTAGCCGCGGGCCGCGCTTTCCTGAATGCCCTTGTCGATGGCGGGAATGTACTGGCGGGGAATCACGCCGCCCACGATGCCGTCTTCAAAGCTGTAGCCGGAACCCCGGGGCGCGCCTTCCATTTCAATCCAGCAGTCGCCGAACTGGCCGCGGCCGCCGGACTGCTTCTTGTGACGGCCCTGCACCTGCACCTTGCCGCGCACGGTTTCGCGATAAGGCACGCGGGGCGTCTTGAGTTCGATGTCGACCTTGGAACGGCGGCGGGCCTTTTCCACGGAAATTTCGATATGCAGCTGGCCCATACCGGCGAGCAGGATGTCGGAGCTTTCCTCGTCGCGGCTGAGCTTCAGGGTCACATCTTCGTCGAGGAGCTTCTGCACGGCGGCGAAGACCTTGTCTTCATCACCCTTCTGCTTGGGAGCGAGGGCGAAGGTGATGAGCTGGGGCGGCAGCTTGGGAAGTTCCACTTCAAAGGGAGCCTTTTCGTCGCACAGGGTGTCGCCGGTGCGGGTGCCCTTGAGCTTGGTCACGCCCACGATGGAGCCGGGGCCGAGGGTGTCCTTGCAGGCGGTCTGCGTCTTGCCGTTGACGTAGAACAGGGAACCCAGGCGTTCCATTTCGCCGGTGCGCATGTTCTTCAGCGTGGAATCGGAAGAAATGGTGCCGGAAAGGACGCGGATCATGTTCACCTGGCCGGAGAAGGCGTCGTTCAGAGAGCGGAAGACCAGGCAGGTCGCCGGGCCTTCGGGATCGGCGGCGCGCTCGGAGGCGTCGGTACCGAGCACGGCGGGACGGTCCAGCGGAGAAGCCAGCAGGTTGTTGATCTGGTTGAGCAGACGGCGGCCGCCTCTGTTCTGCATGGCGGAAGAGGGAAGCACGGCCACGATTTCGCCGGAAAGCACACCCTTGCGCAGGCCGAGGGTGATGTCTTCGTCGGAAAGGGAGCCTTCTTCCAGATAGCGGTTCATGAGGTCTTCATCGGAAGAGGCGATATTCTCCACGGAGGTGTCGCGCAGCAGAATGGCTTCGTCTTCCAGTTCCGCAGGAATGGCGATTTCTTCCGTTTCGCCGTTTTCAAGGAAGCGGTACGCCTTGCTGGCGAACACGTCCACGAGCCCCACGAATTCGCCCTTTTCCAGAATCGGAATATAGAACACCACGGGACGCACGCCCAGATGCGTGGTCAGGCTGTTCAGGGCAGCGTCGAAATCGGCGCGTTCGCGGTCCATCTTGGTGACCACGGCGATGGTGGGAAGACCGGCGGCCTTCACGCTCTTCCACATACGGCGCATCTGCGGGCGCACGCCGTCCACGGCGTCCACCACGATGACGGCGCTGTCCACGGCGGAAAGCAGCCATTCCATGTCGGCGGAGAAGTTGGAATCGCCGGGAATATCCACAAGGTTATGACGGAATCCCTTCCAGTCGAAGGTGGCGAAACCGGGCTGAATGGAGCCGCGGCGCTTGATTTCTTCCGGTTCGTAGTCCAGAGCCGTGGTACCCTCTTCTATGGCGCCAAGACGATTGATGATACCGGCCTGAAAAAGAAGCATTTCTGCAAGCGAAGTCTTACCGCTGCCGCCCGTGCCGACAAGAGCATAGGTGCGTTGGTTCTCCAAAGCTATGGACATACGAATCTCCACTGGGGTTTGAATTTCTCATGGATACGGAAGCATACTCCCGCATCGGCTCAATGTTTCAATCCACAGAGGCCCCGTCCCGGATTTTTCCGCCGGCGGACGGGTGCCGCACTCCCTCCCCGGAGAGAGGGAATTACAAAAAAAGATCCATCGCGTCCGCTCAACGGCAGGCCTTTTCCTACCGGGAGGGTGTTTCGATGAATTCTTTCTATAAGGTCATAAAAAGTGCCGCTATGCCCTGTCAAGCGCATACCGCTATTTTTCTGGTAAAAAGCGGACTTTTCCGGCGTACGCATAAAAGAGTGACTTCCCGCGCGTCTTCCAGTAAGGTTGTGCCGCGCCGAAGCGCACCATTCAACGGCGATATCGCCCTTGCCTTCACGGAGTCACCATGGATATGTCAACGCCCGCTTTCGTCATCATAGGCGGCGGCCTCGCGGGGTGCGAATGCGCCTTCGCTCTTGCCCGCGCCCATCTCCCCTGCACGCTCTATGAACAGAAGCCGGAAGCCTTCTCCCCCGCCCACACCAGCCCGCTGCTCGGAGAACTCGTCTGTTCCAATTCCTTCCGCTCCAACGACGCTCAGGGGTCCGGCGTGGGCCTGCTCAAGGAGGAAATGCGCGATCTGTCCAGCGTGACCATGGATATCGCGAAAACCTGTTCCGTTCCTGCGGGCAAGGCTCTTGCCGTGGACAGGGAGCTGTTCAGCCGGGAACTCACCCGCCGCGTGGAGGAAGAACCCCTCATCACCCTCGTGCGGCGGCAGATACCGGACCTCGACGCGCCGGAACTGGAAGGGAAAACCGTCATCGTGGCCGCAGGGCCGCTCATTTCGGAAAATCTCGCCGCTTCGCTCTCTGCCGTCATCTCTCCCGAAGACGGCCCGGGCCGTCTGTACTTCTACGACGCCATCGCCCCCATCGTACGGGCCGACTCCGTGGATATGAGCATAGCGTTCCGCGGCTCCCGCTACGGCAACGACGCCCCGCCCCCCTACTCCGACGACGCGCCCTTTCTGGAAAAGCCCATGGAAACCATGGTCGATCCCCAGGCCGAGGAAAACGGCGACTACCTGAACTGCCCCATGACGCGCAGCGAATATACGGCCTTCTACGAAGCCCTGCGCGAGGCCGAGCGCGTGCCCGCCCACGACTTTGAAAAGGAAATACACTTCGAAGGCTGCATGCCCATCGAGGCGCTGGCCGACCGCGGCGACCGCACCCTTACCTTCGGGCCGCTCAAGCCCGTGGGCTTCACGGACCCGCGCACGGGCCGCCGCCCCTATGCCCTGCTCCAGCTCAGGGCCGAAAACGCCGAACGTACGTCCTTCAACCTTGTGGGCTGTCAGACGAAAATGACCTACGGCGCGCAGGACAGGGTGTTCCGCCTCGTCCCCGGCCTTGCTCATGCGGAATTTCTGCGTTTCGGCAGCGTGCACCGCAACACCTACGTCAACGCCCCCGAATGCCTGAACGACGACCTTTCGCTGAAGGCGCGTCCCCATGTGCACCTTGCCGGGCAGATAACCGGGGTGGAAGGCTATGTGGAATCCGCAGCCTGCGGCCTGTGGCTGGGCATGCTGCTTGCCGCCCGGGCCACGGGCAGGGAACTCGCCCTTCCCCCGCAGACCACGGCCCTCGGCGCGCTCATGAATCACCTTCGTACGCCCTCCCGGCAGTTCACCCCTTCCAACATTCATTTCGGCCTCATGCCGGAGCTGGCCGAACGCACGAAGAAGAAGGCCCGCAAGGCGGAAATGGCCGACCGTGCCCGTATCGACTTTGCGGCATGGCGTGAACGCGAAGGCATCTGAGGCTTCCCGCTCCGCCCCTTCGAAGCGCCGTCGGCACGGCGGCAGGCCCCGTGCCGACAGCTAAAGCAATCCTGGCCGGGCAGAAGCCATTTCTGCCCGGCGACTTTCCCTGCACGTCCCTTGCCTTCCGGCAAAAGCCCTGTCTGAAAACAGGCCCCCGTCATGGAACTTCAGGACAGTCCGGCCATGAACATCAAACGCAACATCCTGCAGTTCATTCTGGACAACGGAAAAGTCATGTCACTCCTTAATCGTCGACTTTCGGATTTTCTCCATATCCACAGCATCGTCTGCCGTGAGGATATGAGCCTCATGGTCAATTTTTCCATCAACGGCATGAAGCAGGACATTACGGTGACCGTGCGCGATGACTCCATCACCGACGACGGAAGCCGGATATGCCTGAGGAAGGCGGGCTCTTCCGTGCCCGGTATCGACAACGCCCTTGCCGAATTCGTACAGGGAAGGCGCATTCCCATACCGGAAAAATATGCCTCAACCCTCGTCAGGATAAAAAGGTTTCTGTTGTAGATCCGACGCGCTTCCGCCTTCGGCGGAGCGGGAAGGCAAGGCCCGAAAAAGCCTGCTCCGCTCCTTTCTCACCCTCAGCTTCTTTTCCCTGTGCGACTTTCGTGCTAGCCTTGCCCCATGGACATACGACACTCCTATCTGAACATATCCGACGGCGTATGGCTTGACCACAAAACGGAGGAGACGGCCGTTGCCTGGCATGATATCCGCCTGAAGGAGGAATCGGAACAGGAACGCGAGGCCCTCGCCGACGTCCTTCGCGGCATGGGAGTGGAGGAGGAAGCCGTTACCGCCTGCACCATTCCCGTCCGCTTTCCTTCCGTGGATGTCAGCCGCAGCTGCCTTTTTCTCCGCTTTCCCCAACGTTCCCGCTGGAACGGCGAAGAGGCCTTCTACGTCATGCTTCTGTGCGTGAAGAACGCCGTGTTCAGCATCGGGCCCGATCAGTCCCCGCTGTTCGACAGGGCGCGCCAGAGGCTGGAAAACGGCAACCAGCCTGCGGAGTTTTCCAGTCAGGCTCTTCTGCTGTTCATTCTGGACGTCTGCACGGACATCAGCACCCTCCAGTACATGGCCGCCCGTTCGGCAGTGGAAAATCTGGCCGACCGTATCGACGACGAGCCGGACAACATACGACAGGAGGAACTCATCGCCCTCCGCCGCCGTGTGGCGCGCCTGTATTCGCAGTTCGAAGATCAGCATTACTGCATGGCTGCCCTGCAGAGCATACAGGCGCAGAATCTTCCCCTCCAGCACCTGAAGACGGAACTGCGCGACATCATGGAAAGCCAGAATCATGTGGTACGCAGCCAGGATCAGCTGGAAATACGGCTGCGCGATCTGCACAACGACTGCCTGCTCCACGCTCAGAGAAAAACGGATTACAGGCTGCGCGTACTCACGGTGCTCACCTCGCTCTGCATGCCGCTCAGCGTCATTGCGGGCATTTACGGCATGAATTTTCACTTCATGCCGGAACTGGACTGGGAATACGGCTACTTTGCAGTGCTCGGAATCATGTTTTTCATCACCGTGTCGCTGCTGCTGTTCTTCTTCAAAAAAGGCTGGTTCAAGTAGCCGGTAAAAAGCAGGCTTTCCGCCTCAGCCGGAAAAGCGGGGCTGAAAGATTCCCGCCCCGGTTCCGGCCGAACGCACGGCACGGCCCTTTCCCTTTGCTGCATAACGGAAAATCATTGCCTTCCGCCATGGTTCCGCCGCATCATGGCTTTTTTTCGCGTGCTTGACAGAGGGACGCTTCCGAAGCATCCTGAAAAAAATTCCCCTGACGGGGCTTTTTTTCGCCGCCGCCCTGCCCCTCTTTCTCAGACGTTCCGTTTTCTGCGGCACGCAAAGGAGCCCTCATGTTCCCACGTTCCCGCACTTTCTCTCTCTTTCTCTGCGCCGGAGCGGCGTCTCTTTGTCTGTGCGCCTGCCAGCCCAAAAAGGGCGGAGAAATTCTTCCCGCTCCTCAGACACAGCCCGCATCCTCCGCTTCCACGGAAGGAATACTGCCCGGCCCCCATTCCCCGGTCGTGTACCGTACCAATCTCTGCCCTACCGTCATGAGTCTCGGGGAAGACGTGGCCGACATTGCCCGGCAACATATCGGCATTCGCTACCGGTCCGGCGGAGCCTCCCCCAAGTCCGGTTTCGACTGTTCCGGCTTCGTGTACTGGGTGTTCTCCAAATACGGTGTTACTGTGCCGCGCGATTCGGTGCGGCAGTCCCGTGCCGGGCATGCGGTAGACAGAGAGGACCTTCTGCCCGGCGACATCATCATCTTCCGCATCGCCAATACGCCCAACGGCAGGCATTCCGCCATCTACCTCGGCGACGGGCGCTTCATCCACAGTCCTTCCGCCGGTTCCTCCGTCCGCATCGAAAAGCTGAACGCCTCCTACTGGAACCGTCACTATCTTACGGCCCGCCGCGTGCTTGAAGCCCCGCCCTGCGACCTCGACCTTTCCCTCATTCCCGATGTCGCCGACGCCGTCATCGCGGACATGCCCTCCTGACGGAGGGCGGAACCGCCTTCCTTCAAGCCACGGTTCTGCCGTGGCTTTTTTCTTCTCTACCGCCGCTTTTGCGACCGCCGCCCCGCGCGGAAGAACGCTCTGCGAGTCCTTCCCGTTCTCGAGAACGCCGCCTCTTGTTTCAAAAATCCGCCCTTCCGGGAAAACGCCCCGGTCCTGAAAAAACATGAGCTCCGCCTTCCGGCACTTCATGGAAGGCGGACATGCGGCATAACGCGCCCCGAGCCTATCCCCCCAACGGGGCGTCACCGGTCGCGCCGCGTTTCTCCGTTCCGTCCGTTCATGTTCCGCTCTTCCCGGAGCTTCCGCGTTTCCCGCAGGCAATATGCCGGACCGGAGTCTTTCCTCTTCCGGTCTCCCCGCTTTTGCCGGAACATGGCGGGCGGAGCCGGCCCCCGGCCGGAGGAAAGGCGTTCCCCGGCCGAAGACGCGAAAAGGCCCCTTCCTGGGAAGGGGCCTTTTTTCAAAAGGATGTCAGACTACATTTCCGGGGGCAGCTCGTTGAGCTGAGCCTGCGAGAACACGGGACCGTCCAGGCAGACGAACTTGCCGCCCAGATTGCAGCGCCCGCAGATGCCGATACCGCACTTCATGCGGCGCTCAAGGGTGGTGATGATGTTCTCATCCTTGAAGCCCAGTTCGCGGAACGCCGCCAGCGTGAACTTGATCATGATGGGCGGGCCGCAGAGCACGGCGATGGTGTTGTCCGGGCTGGGGGCGAGTTCCTTGAGCACGTTGGGAATCATGCCCACGCGGTGAGGCCAGTTGGGCGCTTCGCGGTCGATGGTGAGCGTGGTGTGCAGAACGTCGCTCTCCAGCCAACCGGGCAGGTCGCCCTTGAAGGCCATGTCTTCGGGAGAACGCGCGCCGTACAGCAGGCTGAGCTTGCCGTACTCGGAAGCGTGCTCCATGACGTGCAGCATGATGGTGCGGATGGGCGCCATGCCGATGCCGCCGCCCACGAACACGATGTTCTTGCCCTTCCACTGCTCATAGGGGAAATAGTTCCCCAGAGGAGCACGCACGCCCACCTTGTCGCCGGGCTGCAGCTTGTGGATGGCGGTGGTCACCTCGCCTGCGCGCATGACGGAAAACTGAAGGTAATCCCTGCATGAAGGCGGAGTGTTGATGACGAACGTGGATTCGCCCACGCCGAACACGGAAAGCTGCCCCACCTGACCGGGCTGGTAGGTGAAGCTGTTCCAGGCTTCCTCATTGTCGAAGCGCACGCGGAACGACTTGATGGTGGGCGATTCCGTGATGACTTCCAGAACCGTGGCGACTTCAGGCAGGTAAGGATTCTTGCTGCAGCCGCAGTTATGTTCGCTCATAGTCTCTCCTTACCTCTTCTTGGCCTTGCTTTTGGAAGAACGGGAAGTCTTCGGCGCGGCTTTCGGCGCGGATGCCTTGACCTGAGCCTTGGGGGCTTCGACGACTTCCGCAGCCGGAGCTTCGGCAGGCGCTTCCGCCACGGCGACTTCTTCCGCCGCAGCTTCGGGAGCGGCTTCCGCAGGGGCGGGAGCTTCCACCGGGGTGGGCGCAGCGGCCTTTTCCGCAGCCGCAGCTTCCACGGGGACTTCCACCGCGGCAGCTTCGGGCGCAGGGGCTTCCGCAGGAGCGGGAGCCGCTTCTTCCTTGATTTCGATGGTCGCGCCTTCCACGGCGGCCTTCACCATGTGCCGGATATCCAGCGACACGGGGCAGCTCACCACGCAGCGGCCGCAGCCCACGCAGGAGAAGAAGCCGTCGTAGCGTTCAGGGTAGAAGCTGAACTTGTGGCTGACGCGGTTGCGCATACGGTCGGCCTTGCTCGGACGGGGATTGTGCCCGCTCGTCTCCAGCGTAAAGAGCGGAGACATGCAGGAATCCCAGCTGCGCAGGCGGCGGCCGTCCAGCTGCGAGCCTTCATCGGTAATGGTGAAGCACTGGCAGGTGGGGCACAGGTAGGTGCACGCGCCGCAGGAAAGGCACTTGACCGTTTCCTTTTCCCAGAAGGCCGTATCGGTGAAGCGGGAAGCCACCTTTTCGGCCACATGGGTCAGCGTGGAGGGCGCAGGCAGGGAGGCTGCTGCGGCGACATGAGCAGCTTCCACATCGGCGACCCTGTCGGCAGCGTCGGCAAAGCCCGCGCCTTCCAGCAGGGAGGCGCCCTTTTCCGTCACCGCTTCCAGCACGAAGCCGCCTTCCACGGCGGTGAAGAAGACGTCGGAACCTTCCTTATCGGAAGGATGGCTCCCCACCCAGTTGCAGAAACAGGAAGAGAAGGCCGTGGGACAGGCCTGCGTCACGATGACGGTGGCCTTGCGGCGGGCGCCGTAGTACGGGTCCTTGAACTTTCCTTCCAGGTAGGGGCGGTCGAGCACCACGAAGCCGCGCGCGTCGCAGGGGCGGCAGCCGAAAAGTACCGTGGGTTCGGCCTGACAGGGATTTTCCAGCGTGGTGGTCAGCTTCGAGGGGTCTTCCTCGTTCTTCACGGACTTGAAGGTCACCAGCGTTTCACACTGGGGCAGCATGGCCTGCTTGGGAGAAGCCGTGGCGCGGCGAAGCAGCGCATCCACATCGGCGGAGGCGAGTTCTTCCGCCGTATGCGGGCGATAGACCACGCTGGGGCCTTCCTTGCGGGGAGCCAGCACGCGATAGCCTGAGGCCAGGTGGGAAAGCCAGCCCGTCAGCTCTTTCGGTGTTGCGAAAAGGAGACTGCTCATGCCAGATCACGCTCCTTGATAGTCGGTTCTTCCACCTGATAGGTGAGCAGCGGAGGCGTGGCGTTCACATCAAGGCCCGCGCCGTAGCTGAAGATCTTCTTAATCATGCGGCCAAACTGCTGCTTGAGCGCGAACACGGGAATGTCCATGGGGCAGGCGCGTTCGCATTCGGTGCAGCCCGTGCAGCGCCCGGCGAGATGCTGGGCGTGGATGAGCTGGAAGAACAGCTTCTGCTGCACGGTGTCTTCCTGCGTGACCCACGCGGGATCGCGCGAATCGGACACGCAGTGGTCGCGGCATACGCACATGGGGCAGGCGCCGCGGCAGGCATGGCAGGCGATGCAGCGTTCCATCTGGCCCTTCCAGTAGCCCATGCGTTCCTCAAGGCTCAGGGAGTCGAGGAAGCGCAGCGCGGGGCTGCGGCCGTCGGCAGGTTCCTCGGGCTCGATGGTGGGTCTGCCCACAAACACGTCGGAAAGCACGGCGTTGGGCCTGGTGCAGGTGCGGCACTTGTCCTGCGCCACTTCAGCCATGGTCATTTCGTATTCCTGACCATCGGCGGTGACGATGAGCCTGTTGCCCTTGCCCGTGAAGGATTCCACCTTCGCTCCTTCGGGGAGCTTCGCCAGCACGCGGGACACGTTCACCGTGCCGTTGCAGCCCATGCCGAAGATCTTCACATCCTCGCGGGAAATGAGCTCTTCGGCCAGAAGTTCCACAACGCCCTTGCTGTCGCAGCCCTTGACCACCACGCCTATCTTGCGGCCCTTGTACTGGGGCAGATATACGGCGAGGTTGTGCACGTTGAAGGGGCCCCAGATGAGGGAATCCACTTCTTCGGGCGTGGTCATGAACACAGGTTCCGCATGTACGGCGTCGAAGCCCTGCTTCCAGCCGAGCACGCCTTCCAGGCCGCCCGCCAGGGCGTCCTTGATGGCCTGTTTGAGTTCGGGCAGGGAGGGATGTTCGCCGCAGCCCAGAGGACGGATGGACTCCACGAGTTCCTCGGGTCTGTCGTACCGGGCGGGCACGTCTTCCCAGCGGGGGGCCGGGCCGAGGGCATGGATGCGGTTCGTGAAGTTGGTCACCACGTCCTTCCAGCGCTGACCTTCGGAGGCGGAAACCCAGGTGTACTCGAAGCGGTCGGGGTTGATGCCGATGACGGGCAGAAACTGCTTGAGCATTTCCAGACGGCGACGGGCGTAGTAGTTGCCCGCGGAGTAATGGCAGTCGCGCGGATGGCAGCCCGACACCAGAACGCCGTCGGCCCCGTTGATGAGGGCCTTGAGCACGAAGAGAGGATTCACGCGGCCCGAGCAGGGAACGCGGATGATGCGAAGGTCGGTAGGCTGAACGGCACGGGCGGTACCGGCCGTGTCGGCGCCGCCGTAAGAGCACCAGTTACACAGAAAACCTACGATACGGAGCTCCTTGCCGGCTAAGACAGACATAGGGCGTTCACCTCCGCGAGAAGCTGATTGTCAGTGAAATGGGCGACCTGAATGGCGCCCTGCGGGCAGGTGGCCGTGCAGACGCCGCAGCCCTGGCAGACCGTTTCGATCACATGGGCCTTCTTCTGACCGCGGATCTCCACTTCCTCGATGGCCTGATAGGGGCAGACCTTGATGCACTTGCCGCAGGCCACGCAGCGCTTGATGTCCACCACGGAGACCTGGGGGTCGTTCTCAAGCTTGGGCTTGGAGAACAGAGCCATGACCTTGGCGGCCGCGGCGCTGCCCTGTGCGACGGAGGCGGGAATATCCTTGGGGCCCTGGCACACGCCGGCGAGGTACACGCCTGCGGTATTGGTTTCCACGGGGCGCAGCTTCACATGGCTTTCCATGAAGAAGCCGAAATGGTCGTAGGAAATGCGGAGCTTTTCCGCAAGATTGCCCGCGCCCCTGGAGCCTTCCACGCCCACGGCGAGAACCACCATGTCCGCATCGACCTCCACGGATTCGCCGAGCAGCGTATCCGCGCCGCGCACGATGTAGCCGACCTTGCCGTCGGGACGCACCGTGGGCTGTATGGCCGAAACACGGCCGCGGATGTACTGCACGCCGTACTCTTCCTGAGCGCGGCGGGTGAATTCGTCATACATCTTGCCCGGGGCGCGGATGTCCATATAGAACACGAAGGCTTCCGCATCCGGCAGATGGTCCTTGGTCATGATGGCCTGCTTGGCCGTGTACATGCAGCAGAAGCCCGAGCAGTAGGGGCGGCCGATGGAGCAGTCGCGGGACCCCACGCACTGGATGAACACGATGTTCTTCGGTTCCATACCGTCGGAGGGACGGTGGATATGGCCGCCGGTGGGGCCGGAAGCGGACATCATGCGTTCGTACTGGAGGCTGGTGATGACGTCGGGATAGGCGCCAGCACCGTATTCCTTGTACACGGTCCAGTCCACCAGGTCGTAACCGGTGGCCGCGATGATGGCGCCCACCTTTTCTTCCACGATCTCATCCACCATATCGTACACGATGGCTCCGGTGGGGCACACCTTGGAACACACGCCGCACTTGCCTTCCTTGATCTTGCGGCAGTAGTCGGGGTTGATGGTGGCCTTCTTGGGAATGGCCTGGGGGAAGGGAATGTTGATGGCGCGGCAGTTGCTGATGCCTTCGTTGAAGGCGTCGGGCACGTTCTTGCTGGGGCACTTCTCGGTGCAGGTTCCGCAGCCGGTGCACTTGTCCCAGTCCACATAGGTGGCGCGCTTTCTGATCTTCACGGTAAAGTTGCCGACGAAGCCGGAAATGCTCTCCACCTCGGAATGGGCGTACAGCGTGATGTTGGGGTTCTGGGCCACGTCCACCATCTTGGGGGCGAGCACGCAGCTCGAGCAGTCGATGGTGGGGAAGGTCTTGTCGAGTTTGGCCATCTTGCCGCCGATGGTGCTTTCGCGTTCCACCATGACCACGCCTATGCCGGATTCGGCAGCGTCGAGAGCGGCCTGGATGCCCGCCACGCCGCCGCCGATGACGAGAACGCGCTTGGTCACGTCGAACTGCTTGGCGTAAAGGGGCGTGTTGCGGCGCAGCTTTTCCACGGCAAGACGCACCAGCTCGGCGGCCTTGTTGGTATTGGCTTCGCGGTCGCGGCCGATCCACGAAACGTGTTCGCGGATGTTGGCCATTTCAAACATGTAGCGGTTGAGACCAGCGCGTTCCACGGTGCGGCGGAACGTGGGTTCGTGCATACGCGGAGAGCAGGAAGCCACCACCACGCCGTCGAGGCCGTGCTTCTTGATGGCCTGGACGATGTTTTCCTGCCCGGGTTCGGAACAGGTGTACATGGTGTCTTCGGAGAACACGACATCGGGGTAGGTCAGCGCGATCTTGGCAACCGTGGCGGTATCCACCGTCGCTTCGATGTTGCTGCCGCAGTGACAGACGAATACGCCGATTTTCATGATGCGGCTCCTGCGGCCTTCATGGCTTCAAGCTCGGCGGAAACGCGCGCCTTGCGGCGCTCGGCGATCTTGTCCAGAAGGGGATAGGGATTGACGGCCAGCTTGTCCAGACGCATGGCGTTTCTGGGCAGGCCGAAGGCGAGCGCGATCAGCTGGGTGTAGTAGAACACCGGCAGACCGAAAAAGCTCTTCTTCGAAATCCTGGCGGCCTGACGCTGGCGCAGGTCGAGATTCATGTGGCACAGGGGGCAGGCGGTAACCACGGCTTCCGCGCCCACGGCCTTGGCCGTGTCGAGAATGCGGCCGCTCAGGGATCCGGGAACATTCACGTCCGGGATGCCCATGGCCGCGCCGCAGCACTCCGTCTTCAGCGCGAAGGGCAGAACTTCCGCGCCGAGAGCCTTCATGATGTTGTCGAGGGAAACGGGGTTCTCCGGGTCGTCGAACTTCGCCACATGGGCGGGACGGCTCAGGAGACAGCCGTAATAGGTGACGACCTTCACGCCTTCCAGAGGATAGGTCACGCGGGAAGCCACGTTCTCAACCCCCACATGCTCCACGATGGCCTGAAGCACGGAGTAGGTTTCCATGAGGTCGGCCCCGCCTTCGGCATTGGCAGGGGTGGGGGCGTCGAGCAGTTCGTCCACACCGGCCTTGAAGGCGGGATTCTGCATACGGTAGCGGGCCATCTTCAGGTTGGAAGAGCAGCTCGGGCACGGAGAAATCACGCAGTCGGCGCCGGTTTTCGCGGCCTGCATCAGGTTGCGCGCCGCAAGGGCGCCGGAAAGCTCGTGACTTACGGAGTGGGCGGGCGTGGAGCCGCAGCAGTTCCAGTCTTCGATTTCCACAAGATCCATGTTCAGCGCGTTGCACACCGCGCGGGTGGAGGCTTCGTACTCCACCGAGGTGCCGTGGCCCGAACAGCCGGGATAGTAGGCGTATTTCATGGCTCAGCTCCTCTTTTCCGCGTAGCGCTTGAATATGCGCGCCACTTCCTCGCGGCCGTGGATGACGGAGGGAATGAAGGGCATCTTGTTCTTCAGAAGCGCCGTGGGGGCTATTTCCAGGTTGCCCCAGCCGCGCAGCGTGCGCCCCATGTAGTCGGCCATGACGCCGAGTTCATAGGAGCGGCCCGTAGCGTGCACGGTATCCAGAAACGCCTTCCAGAAGGATTCGATGGGCCGATCCTGCACCCACCCCTCGCGACGGGCCATCATGCGGAGCGTTTCCATCACCGCGGCGACGTCGATATTATTGGGGCAGCGGGCGCTGCAGGTCGAACACGACAGACACAGCCACAGCGAACGGTTCTTCAGGGCCTCTTCCTTGAGGCCCATCTGCACGGCGCGCATGATCTGGCTGACCTGACGGTCATAGAACTGGGCGCCGGGGCAGCCCGCCGTGCACTTGCCGCATTGGTAGCAGGCCGACAGGTTCTGACCGCTCTCTTCTTCGACCTGACGCTTGAACTTCAGGTCCCTGGCTTTATCAAGCCTAGTGATGTTCATAGAGACTCCCCTTGAAGACTTCTCAAACCGGTCGAAACTCACGATGCTTTCTGCCCGGCACAGAAAAAGCCTTTCAGTGTCTGACAAAAAAAGGACAGCAGTATCCCTTTTAACAACATGCAGTAGAACACACTTCCGACGTCAAGTCCAGAGCCGCCGTGGAATGCGTTTTGAAAGAATGTCCCGTTTTTCCGCCCCTTCCGGCCGTACTCCTTGCCTTGCGGCAACGGGAAAAACGCTCCCTCCGCGGGGGCGGAGACGGCTTCGCCTTTTCTCCCTTCACGACCGCGCGGAAGCTGAGACGAGCGGAGGCAGACCGGCCCTGTACATGAGGAGCGCGCACTCCTCTTCCGCTTCCTTCAGCGTTCTTCCCTCATCCAGCGTGAGAAAGACGCCGTCGCGGTAGAGAAAGGTTCCGTCCACCATGGTGTGCACCACGTTTTCGTGCGTGGCCTGATAGGCTATGCGCTGCACGATGTCGCGGCCGAAGGAAGGAAGCGAATGGGGCTTGTCCATGTTAAGCACCACGAGGTCGGCCTTTTTGCCCGGTTCCAGGCTGCCGAGATCCTTCTCCCGGCCCATGGCCGCAGCGCCGCCCAGCGTGGCCATTTCCAGCGCCTGCATGGCGGGAAGAGCCTTCGGATCATGGGTAAGCGCCTTCTGAAGGATCGAGGCCCGGCGCAGTTCCTCCAGTCCGTCCATATGATTGTGCGCGCCGTCGAGCCCTATGCCCACGCTCACACCGAGAGCGGCAAGCTCCGCCACGGGCGCGATGCCGGAGGCAAGCTTGAGGTTGGAGGAGGGGCAGTGGGCCACATGGGTTCCCGTTTCGGCAAGAAGGCGCTTTTCATCGTCATCAAGCCAGATGCAGTGGGCAAGTACCACGTCTTCGCCGGTATAGCCCATGCGGTGCAGGAAAAGCACGTTGCGCTCATGGCACACAGATTCCACCAGCGCAATTTCTCCGAGATTCTCCGAAGCATGGGTATGCAGACGAAGGCCGTTCTGCCGCGCCATGTCCCGTGCGGAGGCAAGAAGGCGCTGTGAACAGGAAGGCACGAAACGCGGAGCCACGGCATAGCGCAGGCGGCCGTTTTCCGCCATGTGCCAGCGGCGTATGAGCCGCTCCGTCTCCTTCAGGCAGGCCCCGGCATCCTCCTTCATCCCTGAAGGCACGCCCTCCCCTTCATCCATCATGCATTTGCCGAAAAGCCCGCGCAGGCCCGTTTCGGCCATGACCTCGAAAATGGCGTCCTGGTGCAGGGTGGTGCCCATGTCGATGAGCGAGGTCGTTCCGCTCCGGATAAGCTCCATGGCGGCAAAGCGTGCAGAGGCGGCGTTGCTCCTTGCCGTATGCGCCGCCTCCAGCGGCCAGGTGCGCTCGCGCAGCCAGTCCATGAGGGCGAGATCGTCGCAAAGGCCACGGAAAAACGCCTGCGTCACATGCATGTGCGCCTGCACAAGGCCCGGAATCACCGCCATGCCGCCAAGTTCCACAACCTCCACCCCTTCTTCCGGCCGGAAACTTTCCTCATGGGGTGCAACGGATGCGATGCGGTCGTCCTCCACCAGAATATCGGCGCGCAGCACACGGCGTTCCGCATCCATGGTGACGGCAAGACCGTCTCGAAAAAGCGTTCTCATGCGGCCTTATTCCTCCCGGGAGCACGGAACAGGAGCCACAGCCCCGCCGCAAGGAGCGGCAGGCAGAGTATCTGCCCCATGGTCACCCAGCCGCCGAAAAGATAGCCGAGCTGCGCGTCGGGCACGCGGAAGAATTCCACGGTGATGCGGCTTACGGCATAGAGCACGGCGAAAAGCCCCGCCACCGCGCCGTGCGGCCGGGGCTTCGAGGAATAGGCCCACAGAATGATGAAGGTCAGAATGCCTTCAAGACCGGCCTCATACAGCTGGGAAGGATGCCTCGGCAGAGGCCCGGCGCCGGGGAACACCATGCCGAGGGGGCTTTGCGTCACCTTGCCCCACAGCTCGGCGTTGATGAAGTTGCCGATACGCCCGAAAAACAGCCCCGTGGGCACAAGGGGCGCCACGAAATCGAGAATCTCCACCAGATTCTTCCCGTTTCTACGGCCCCACAGCCAGCTTGCCGTAACCACGCCGAGCAGCCCTCCGTGGAAGGACATGCCGCCGTTCCATACGCGCACGATTTCCATGGGGTCCGCCATGTATGCGGAAAAATCGTAGAACACCACATAGCCGAGTCTCGCACCGAGAATGACGCCGAGCATGGCCCAGGTGATGAAGTCGTCCACCTGCGTCGCCGTCCAGGAACTCCAGGAACGTGACGCCCGGAAGCGCCCAAGAAGCCATCCGGCAAGAAAGGCGAAAACATACATGAGCCCGTACCAGTGAAGCTGCAGCGGCCCGAGAGAGAGGGCCACAGGATCTATGGAAGGATATTGCATCGAGTTCTCCTTGTTCCCGCGCTCCTTACCATAAAAGGAAAGGACAGGCCAGAGAGCCCCCTGCCGCATCCGCGCCGCCCGTTCTGCCGAAGTTCCGCAAAAGCCCGTCGCGCCCTGCCCTGCCCGGAAAATACACGGCAGTTCCCGTGTTCCCACGGAAAGAAAACACGTTCCGACAGGGAATGAAAATCATGTTCCGCCGCCCGGGCACAAACAAAAAACGCTTTACGCGGCAGGGCGACTACGCTACTTCCGAAGAAACGATCATTACGGAGCCGCCATGCTCAAAAGCACTCGTCCCTTCCCTCTCGTTGCGGCCGCAGTCTCTCTTGCGGGCCTTCTCTTCTGCCTCTGGGTCTTCTTCACCGGAGGCGAAGCCCTCTGCCTTACCGACGGATGCACGCTCTTTCAGGATTTCCGGCTGGCAGGCATATCCCTCTGGCAGGCAGGGGCCTTTCTTTTTGCGGTTCTGCTCATCCTTTCCCTGCTGCGCCGTACAAGGGAGGCCTTTCTCTGCGCCTCTCTGGCCCTTGCCGTCGATACCGTTCTGCTCTGCGTCATGATCTTCACCGCGCCGTGCGTGAACTGCCTCATCGTCGGTTCCGCCATCGCCCTTTCCTTCCTTGCTTTCCGAAACGAGGCTCTGCCCCCCAAAAGAGAACGCTCTGCGCTGATCGCCGCCTGGCTTATTCTGCTCATCGTGAACGCGGGCGGCGTCCTGCGCGACCTCGCCGGGCCCTGGTCACCCATGCCTGCACGGGAGGACACTTCCGTTCATATCTACTTCTCCCCGAGCTGCAGCGCATGCCGTACGCTCCTTTCCCAGGCGGAAGAAATGAAGGATACGGCCTGGTATCCCGTACCCGAAGATACGCGCGACATCTGGGTCATTTCCGCCATGCAGGAACAGCTGGAAAAAGGCCTGCCCCTCATGAAGGCCGTGGAAGAAGCGCAGAAGGCCGTACCCGCAGAGCCTGCCTTCGAAGAGGACAAGTCCCTCCGCTTCGGCCTGCTCCGGCCGGACATGCTGCTTCTGCAGCTGCGGCTGTGGCGCAACCACGCCCATGTGCTCGGCGCGGGAAGCAACCGCCTGCCCTTTCTGGAATTTCAGGGTCTGCCCTCCTTCCTGACAGAACCCCGCGCTTCCTCAAGCAGCCCCGCCGCTCCGGAGCCTGAACGCTCCTCCCCCGCTTTTCTTCCTGAAATCGGCGTGGCCGGATTCTGCGACGGCACGGCCGATTCCCCCTGCGAAAACGACGCATCCGAAGGTTCTCCGGGCGGCCTCATCGACACAAGCGGCATGCTGCCCTGACCTTCACAATCTTCCAAATTTTTTCAATCATGCGACATAGCAGGAGAAAACGCGGCAATCGGCAATAATGCCGACTTGTCTACGCGCAAAAGTTAAGCTAACCTCGGCCAAATTATCGGCCATCTTTGGGCCGGTCCTTTTCACCATTACTCACGCAAGGCATACATGGACATCACAGAACTGTGCAGCAGCCGGAGAGATGTGCTGGTAGACCGCTGGGTAAACCGGTTCTTTGCCAGCTATCCTCTCGACAGCAAGGGTTTCATGCGAACCAGCCGCGACCGCTTCGCCAACCCCGTGGGGGAAACGACGCGCATCGCTGCGGGCGTGCTTTTCGACGCCGTCATCGGCATGGACGCCGACCCTGAAACCGTGAAGGGAGCCCTTCACGATCTTATCTGGATACGCGCCGTGCAGGACATGCCCCCATCCAAAGCCGTGGGGACGCTGTACCTGCTCAAAGAACTGCTGCGCGCCGAAGTGCTGCCCGAATGCCTGAAGACGGAACATGCCGACGCCGGGGCACTCACGGAGTACCTCGCCATGGAGTCCAGAATAGACACCCTGGGGCTCATGGCGCTCGACATGTATTCGGATGCGCGGGAGCGCGTGTTCAGGATCAGAGTGGAGGAAGTAAAGCGAAGCCAGTCGCAGGTGATACGGCTGGCCAAGCTTCGGAGGGAGCAGGCGGAACCTGCTTCTGAAACTGAAAATCGAGGGGTAGAGGAATGACCATCGCATTTGCGGCAACTCTGCTTATCCTGTTCATAGGATGGGCGGGGTCAGCACTTGGCCTGCAGTATCTGCTCGGCGTGATCTTACCGCTGACAGCGGGTGCTGTGTTCATCATCGGCTTCATCTGGAAAATCATCCGCTGGGCCAAATCGCCTGTCCCGTTCGCCATTCCCACGGTGGCGGGCCAGCAGCGCTCCCTGGACTGGATCAAGCCCAACCGCCTGGAGTGCCCCTGGACCACGCCCGCCGTCGTCGGCCGCATGATCCTTGAGGTGTTCGCCTTCCGGTCCCTGTTCCGCAACACGAGAGCGGAACGCACCACCATCGACGGCGCGCCTCGCGTCACCTATTTTTCCAACAAGTGGCTGTGGGTGTTCGCCCTGCTGTTCCATTACAGCATGCTGGTGATCATCATCCGCCACGCCCGCTTCTTCCTTGATCCGGTGCCGGTGTGCATCGCCGTCATCGAATTCGTGGACGGCGTGTTCCAGGTGGGCGCTCCCCGCTTCTACCTGACCGACGCCTTCATTCTCGCCGGCCTCGCCTTCCTGCTGCTGCGCCGCGTGTGCACGGAGAAGCTCCGCTACATCTCCCTGCCCGCCGACTACTTCGCGCTGTTTCTGCTCATCGCCATCGCCGGTTCCGGCATCTGCATGCGCTACATCTCCAAGGTGGACATCAACCAGGCCAAGGAAGTGATCATGGGCCTCGCCACGCTGCAGCCCGTCGATCCCTCCGGTCTCGGTTCCATCTTCTTCATCCATGTCACGCTGGTGAGCGCGCTTCTCATCTACTTCCCCTTCTCCAAGCTGATGCACATGGGCGGCGTCTTCATGAGCCCCACCCGCAACATGAAGTGCAACACCCGCGAAGAACGGCATGTGAACCCCTGGAATCCGCCCAAGCATTACCACACTTACGAAGAATATGAAGATGATTTCCGTGAAGCCATGGTTGAGGCCGGCATCCCTGTAGAAAAGCAGCCTGAACCCAAGACGGAAGCCTAAGGAGTTACTGGTCATGGCAAAAATGCCCACACCCGAAGAATTGCTGGCGGCAACGCCTGCTTCCTTCCCCAAAGAGGGATGGATGGACACCAAGCCGGATTTCCATCCCGGCAGCTTCTGCTATCCCGCCAAGACGGAAATACTGAAGGGGCTCGGCTTCGAGAACGCCCATGACTGGGCTCCCGACAGCGAAGACTGGGAACTGCCCGAGAACTGGGAGGAAATCCTCCACAATTCCCTGCAGGACGCCCTGAACAAGCACCGTTCCCTCAAGGTGTTCATGGACTGCTGCGTGCGCTGCGGCGCCTGCGCGGACAAGTGCCACTTCTTCATCGGCACCAACGATCCCAAGAACATGCCCGTGCTGCGCGCCGAACTTCTGCGTTCCGTGTACCGCAAGGACTTCACCACCGCCGGCCGTCTGCTCGGCAAATACGCCGGTGCGCGCAAGCTCGACAAGGACGTCATCAAGGAGTGGTTCATCTACTTCTACCAGTGCACGGAATGCCGCCGATGCTCCCTGTTCTGCCCCTACGGCATCGACACTGCGGAAATCACGGTCATCGTGCGCCAGATGCTGCTCGACCTCGGTCTCGGCATCCACTGGATCATGAACTCGGTCAACGACTGCAACCGTACCGGCAACCACCTCGGCGTCCAGCCCCATTCCATGCGTGAAATCGTGGAATTCCTCTGCGACGACATCGAGACCATCACCGGCATCCGCGTCGATCCGCCGTGGAACGAAAAGGGTCATGAAGTCATCTTCATCACTCCTTCCGGCGACTATTTCGCCGATCCGGGCATCTACACCTTCATGGGCTACCTCATGCTGTTCCATGAAATCGGCCTGGACTACACCCTGTCCACCTACGCTTCCGAAGGCGGCAACTTCGGTTCCTTCGTGTCCTTCGACGTGGCCAAGCGCCTCAACGCGAAGATGTACGCCGAAGCCGAACGCCTGGGCAGCAAGTGGATTCTCGGCGGCGAATGCGGCCACATGTGGCGCGTGGTGAACCAGTACATGGCCACCTACAACGGCCCCACTCCGCCCAAGATGGAAACGCCCGTTTCCCCCATCACCGGCACGGTGTTCAAGAATGCCGCCGCCACCAAGATGGTGCACATCGCCGAATTCACGGCCGACCTCATCAAGCACAACAAGCTCAACCTGCGCCCCGAGCGCAACAACCACATCATCACCACCTGGCACGACTCCTGCAACCCTGCCCGCGCCATGGGTCTTCTGGAAGAACCCCGCTACATTCTCCGGCATGTCTGCAACAACTTCGTGGAAATGCCCGAGCACACCATCCGCGAGGAAACCTTCTGCTGCGGTTCCGGTTCCGGCCTGAACGCCGAGGAAATCATGGATCAGCGCCTGCGCGGCGGCTTCCCCCGCGCCAACGCCCTGCGCTATGTGCACGACACCAAGGGCGTGAACTGGATGGGCTGCGTGTGCGCCCTCGACCGCGCCGCCCTGCCTCCGCTCGTCGATTACTGGGTTCCCGGCGTCACGGTCAGCGGCCTGCATGAACTCGTGGCCAACGCTCTGGTGATGAAGGGCGAAATTCCCCGCACCATGGATCTGCGTCAGGAAGATCTGCCCTTCCCCGATGAAGATCCCGCCGCCTCGGAGGAAGCATAAATGTATAACGCAAAATTCGTCATCCCCGGCATCATTGTCTTTGCCGGGCTGTTCACCGCGCCCTTCTGGATCAATATGCTTTCTTCCAGCCATGAAGAGGTCAAAGTGGTGCTCCCCACGGAACCCGTCACCTTCTTCGGCGAAGAGCGCACCGAGTGCATCGAGCCCAGGGAATGGATGGCCGCCAACCACATGGAACTTCTCATTGAATGGCGCGATCAGGCCCTGCGTGAAGGAAAGCGCATCTACGTCGCTTCCGACGGCAAGAAATGGGAAACCAGTCTGCAGAACACCTGCATGGCCTGCCACAGCAACAAGGCCGACTTCTGCGACAAGTGCCACAACGCCAACAGCGTGAACCCGTACTGCTGGGACTGCCACGTCATCCCCCAGGGGAACAATCATGAATTCGAGTAGACGTTATTTTCTCAAGGTCGCAGGCCTGTCCACCTTCGCCCTGGCCGCAGGAGCGGCCCGCGCGGAAGCGGCCGAGGCCTCCTATGAAGCCTATCCCGAAGGCCTGAAGGCCCATCGCTGGGCCATGGTCATCGATACCCGCCGCATCCAGACGCCCGAAGACATGCGCCCCATCGTGGAAGCCTGCCACAAGGTGCACAACGTGCCCGACATCCCCGCTCCCCGCGAAATCAAGTGGCTCTGGGACGACACGTTCGAACACGCCTTCGCCAACGACCCCGACCCGATGCTTCCTGAAAACATCGAAAACCGCCGCTTCTTCCTGCTGTGCAACCACTGCACCAATCCTTCCTGCGTGCGCGTCTGCCCCGCCGGCGCCACCTACAAGACGGAAGGCGGCCTGGTCGCCATCGACTATCACCGCTGCGTGGGCTGCCGTTTCTGCATGGCCGCCTGCCCCTACGGCTCCAGAAGCTTCAACTTCCAGGATCCGCGCCCCTTCATCAAGGACCTGAACCCCGCCTACCCCACCCGTATGCGCGGCGTGGTGGAAAAGTGCACCTTCTGTGCCGAACGCCTGGAAAAGGGCCTCATGCCCGCCTGCGTGGAGGCCTCCAACGGGGCCATCATGTTCGGCGATCTCAACGACCCGAACTCCATCGTCCGCCGTGTCCTTTCCAAGAACTTCAGCATTCGCCGCAGGCCCGAACTGGGCACCGATCCCGGCGTCTACTACATCATCTAGGAGGGAACCATGGTTGAAAAAGTTCTCAAGGGTTCTCCCAAGTACTACATCTGGCTGCTCTTTCTGCTGGCCATCATAGGCTATGCCTTCATCGTCTATGTGTTCCAGCTCATCTACGGTCTCCAGATGACCGGTCTTACCCGCAACACGTCCTGGGGCTTCTACATCGCCCAGTTCACCTATCTGGTGGGCGTTGCCGCCGCGGCCGTGATGCTGGTGCTGCCCGCCACCTTCCACCACTATCATCCGTATCACCGCGTCATCGTCTTTGCGGAATTTCTCGCCATCGGCGCGGTCATCATGTGCATGCTCTTCATCGTGGTGGATATGGGCCAGCCTCAGCGCGTGCTGAACATCATCCTGCACCCCACGCCGAACTCCGTCATGTTCTGGGACGCCACCGTGCTCTGCGGCTACCTCCTGCTGAACGCGGTCATCGGCTGGACGTCGCTGGAACATGAAAGCCGCCATGTGCCCGTACCCCGCTGGGTGAAGGTGCTCGTGGTCGTGTCCATCTTCTGGGCCTTCTCCATCCACACCGTCACGGCCTTCCTGTACGCCGGTCTGCCCGGCCGCCATTACTGGCTCTCCGCCATCATGGCCGCCCGCTTCCTGGCTTCCGCCTTCTGTGCCGGTCCTTCCATCCTGCTGCTGGCCCTGCTTCTGCTGAAGCGCCTCAGCGGTTTCGATCCCGGCAAGTCCGTGGTGAAGTCCCTCTCCATCACCATCGCCTACGCCATGGGCCTGAACATGTTCTTCTACGTGCTGGAACTGTTCACCGCCTTCTACAGCGGCGTTCCCGGCCATGCCCACCCCATCGTGTTCATCTTCAACGGACATGAAGGCCTCAATGTGTGGCTGAACGGCTGGATGTGGTTCGCCGTGGTGCTGGCCTTCGCCAGCATCTTCCTCCTGGCCATTCCCAAGTTCCGCAACAACATGAAGATCCTGCCCTGGGCGCTGGTCATGCTCATCATCGCCTCCTGGATCGACAAGGGCCTCGGCCTTCTCATCGGCGGTTTCTCTCCCACTCCCTACGAAACCTATGAAGTCTATACTCCCACCTTCTGGGAAATCTCCATCGGTCTCGGCATCTTCGCCGTGGGTGCGCTGGTCGTCACCCTGCTGTGGAAGATCGCGCTTGAAATGAAGCGTGAAGGCGGGGAACCCTTCGAACTCGCCGAATAAGCCTTACGCCGGAATATCCGGCATGAGCTGATCAAAAAGTCCGGGCTGCAAATGCACCCGGACTTTTTCTTTTCCCCCGGCAAAAGCATGGGGTCTTCGCGCGTCGCCCGGCAGACGACGCCGTTCCGCAAGGCGGAACATCTCCCCTCCTCAAGACGGCTTCTTCCGCATCGGCCCGAAACTCCAGCCCCTGCCGTAAAAAAGAGCAGCGCTCCTGCCGGGCAACGCGCCTGTACCGCACGGCAGTACGGACATCAGGTGTTTGATTGGCTGCCTCTTTTTTCCGTGCGCCCGCACCGCACGGAAAAAAGGAAAGAGCGTACCGCGCAAAGCCCCCCTCTTCCGCCGCGGCAACGGAAAAAACGTCCGTCTCCCGCCGGGAAATCCCCTCTCCCTTCTGAAACCATCCGTCAGACACGGCGGATACGCCCCCCGTTTTCTGCCGGGCCATCCCTCCGTCGGAGCTCCCTTCAGGAAGCATGAAAAAACTCACGAAACGGGGTCGCACCCGCCCCCTCTGCTCCTCCCTCCGGTGAAAAATCCCGCTTTTCCGGCATCATGACGGCATACCTGCAGAATTCCGCGCCTTGACGCAACAGGAAGCCACGGATATAACGGCAGCATAGTCTGTGTACTCTGCGCATCCCGCGTTTCTCTCAAACAAGGATTTTCGCCATGGCTCTTCATATCGTCGACCATCCCCTCATCCGGCACAAGCTCGGTCTGCTCCGCAAGGAAAGCACCTCCACCAGCGAATTCCGTATGCTGGCCAAGGAAGTGGCCCGTCTGCTCACCTACGAAGCCACGAAGAATCTTCCTACGGAAAAAAAGGTGGTCAAAGGCTGGGCCGGTCAGGTGGAAGTGGACTATCTCGCCGGAAAAATGATCACCATCGTGCCCATTCTCCGCGCAGGCCTGGGGCTGATGGAAGGCGTGCTCGACATGGTGCCCGGCGCGAAGATCAGCGTGCTCGGCCTGTACCGCAATGAAGAAACGCTGGAACCTGTGGAATACTACAAGAAGCTGGCCCGCCGCATCGATCAGCGCGTGGCCTTCATTCTTGACCCCATGCTCGCCACGGGCGGTTCCCTCATCGCCGCCATCGACGTGCTCAAGGCCAGCGGCTGCACGCAGATAAGCTCCCTGAACCTCGTGGCCGCCCCCGAAGGGGTGAAGGCCGTGCTCGACAAACACCCCGATGTGGAAATCTACGCCGCAGCCCTCGACACCTGTCTCAATGAAAAGGGCTATATTCTCCCCGGTCTCGGCGATGCCGGCGACCGCATCTTCGGCACGAAGTAGGCCCTCCCTCCGGCAGAACTTTTCCGAACAGGCCCGGACGCCGATGCGCCCGGGCCTGCCTTTTCTTCACATCCGAACCGGAACCGGCAAAAAACGTTCCCCGCTCCCCGGCAACCTGTCCCGGAAGGGATGCTCCGTCCAGAGCGCATCCCCGCGTCGCTCCTCAAGAAAAGACTGGAGTCCCTTCCCTCGGGCATGGAGGAAAGGGATGCCCCTCCGGCGACAAAAACCATGCTCTCCGGCACAGAAAAATGCCTCGGGCGGTGCAGCACCACGGAAAAAGGCTCCAGCTTTCTGCACCGGTTCTCCTCATGACGACACCGGGCCTGCTTTATTCCCGTGAACCGGGCCGCCGAGCATGACCCTGAGAAGTCCCGGAGAAAAAACGGTCTGCGAGAAGGAAAACACAGACTCGTGCCTTCTCTGACGGGTCCCGAAAAAGACGGGAGCCTCGGCCGAAATCCGGCAACCGATGCCGCGCAGCCGCCCCGCGCCGGCAGCCTTTCCCCTTTCCGACAGGCACGGCCATGCCGCAGAGGCTGCGCAGCCCCCCGGCACGTCGACAGGCCCGCAAGAAGCGGTTGACGCGCCCTTGCGGGGAACATACAAAAAAACATGCCCGGTCCTCTCCGAATCCCTGCAACAATACGGCAGGCCCGGACATTCCCGCGATACGCAAGGCACTTTTTCCACAGGCAGGTATCATGGCACGCTACTCTTCCCGGATCAGCAACAGGCACATGGTGGCGGTACGGTTCAGCTCCATGGGCGACGTGGTGCTCACCACGGGTGTTCTTCTCGACTGGTACAAAAAGCACGGCACGAAGTTCACGGTCATTACCAAAGAAGCGTTCGAGCCCCTTTTCGACCATCACCCGGCGGTGCACAACGTCATCGGCTTCGATGAAGACGATCTGCACGGTCAGGCGCAGGCCATGACCTTCCGGGGCATCATGGAAAAATACCGCGACAGCCCCCTGCTCGATCTGCACCGCAATCTTCGTTCCGCCATGCTGGCGCGCATCTGGCGCGACGCCATCATCTGCTACAACAAGATGTCGCTGGCAAGGCGCATCTTCTTATGGAGCAAGGGAAAATTTTTCGGAGAAGAGCTGCGCCGCTACAATGTTCCCCAGCGTTACGCCATCGGCCTGTACGACAAGAAGGACGTTCCCCCGGCCGAAGAGCTGAGGCCGTGCATCTTTCTCTCGGAAGAGGAACAGGCCCGGGCCGAAGATCGGCTTGCGCCTCTTCGGCGGGACGGCGCTCCGCTGGTGGCGCTGCACCCCTTTGCCACCCATGCCGCCAAAAGCTGGCCCATGGGGACATGGCTGGCGTTCGCCCGACTGCTGGAGGAAGCGAATATCGCCTTTTTCTGGGTGGGCATCGGCGACGGACTGCCCGAGGAGGAGCAAAAGCGCAGCTTCATCGGAAAGACGAACCTGCGGGAACTGTGCGCGCTTACGGGAGCCGCCGACGCCCTCGTCACCGGTGATTCCGGTCCCATGCACATCGCCACGGCCGTGGGAACGCCCGTACTTGCCATGTTCGGCCCCACCTGCCGGGAATGGGGCTTCTTCCCCTCGGGAGAAAAGGATCGCGTGGTGCAGCTCGACATGCCCTGCCGCCCCTGTTCCCTACACGGCGCAGGATCCTGCCCGAAGGCGAACGCCTGCATCACGGGCATTGCGCCGCAGCGTATGCTGGATGAGCTGAAAAACATGCTCGCAGGCAAGGCCGCCGCGCAAGACTGACCTCTTCCGAAGAGCACCTCCGGTTCTCTTCGGAAAAAAGCACGGCGCCCCGGGAGGCGCTGCCCCGGAGACGCTCCGCCTCTCGCCGTGCGCTGCGCTTTTTCGCAGGCGCCTTCCGGCAGAGGGAGGGCATCCGCGTACTTTTGTTCCCGCCCAAGAGAATCCGTGCAAAAAAATCTTCGCCGCAAAGAAGTTCTTCCCTTCCCCCCTGCTTCGGAGAGAAGGAAAAAGGCTGTCATCTCCCACACTTGCACGCACCTTGCATGATGTATGGAACCATGTGATTTTTCTATCATTTCTTGAGAAAAAAAGTTCTCTTCGGTTGACCTGCCCCAACTGTGATGGTAGACTTTCATAAACTGATACCAGAAGAAGCTCATGCGCCCGCGCATGACTTTCTGTGTTATGATGTCGGCAAAAGCCGCGACCTTCCCGCCGCCATGGAAGCTTTCGCGGACAAATCCTGTATGTCAGCGCCAGGAGGGCCTTATGCAAATCTCCATCGGTCTGGGGAAAGAAGGCGCGGAAGAACGCCTTGAAAAACGGGGCGTATCGCGCCGCGACTTTCTGAAATTCTGTTCCACTGTGGCTGTCGCCATGGGCATGGGGCCCGCGTTTGCGCCCCGCCTGGCCAAGGCTCTCACGTCCGCCGCACGCCCCGCCGTCATCTACCTGCACGACGCGGAATGCACGGGCTGCACGGAAGCGCTCCTGCGCTCCAGCAAGCCCTATATCGACGAGCTCATTCTCGACACCATTTCCCTCGACTACCAGGAAACCATCATGGCCGCCGCCGGTGAAGCTGCGGAAGATGCCCTGCATCAGGCCATGAAGAATCCCAACGGTTATGTCTGCATCGTGGAAGGCGCCATCCCCACCGCCATGGACGGGCTCTACGGCACCATCGGCGGCAAGACCATGTACGCCATCAACAAGGAAGTGCTGCCCGGGGCCAAGGCCGTCATCTCCTACGGCACCTGCGCCTGCTTCGGCGGCATTCCCTCGGCCGCGCCCAACCCTTCCGGCTGCAAGGGCGTGAACGACTGCTTCGCCGATCTCGGCATCAAGGCCATCAATGTTCCCGGCTGCCCGCCCAACCCCCTCAACCTCGTGGGTACCATTGCCGCCGTGCTTGCCGGCATGAAGCTGGAACTTGACGCTCTGAACCGCCCGAAGATCTTCTTCGGCCACACCGTGCACGAACTGTGCGAACGCCTGCCTCACTTCGAAGCCGGGGAATTCGCCCCCTCCTTCGATTCCGAGGAAGCCAGCAAGGGCTGGTGCCTCTACAAGCTCGGCTGCAAGGGCCCGGTGACGTACAACAACTGCCCCAAGGCCCTGTTCAACGACGTGAACTGGCCCGTGGCCGCCGGACACCCCTGCATCGGCTGTTCCGAACCGAACTTCTGGGACAAGATGACCCCCTTCTTTGAAAACTAGCGAGTAATGCCACCATGAGCGAAGCAAAAACCACTCCTCAGAGTTCCTATACCGGTCCCATCGTGGTGGACCCGCTGACCCGTATCGAGGGCCATCTCCGCATTGAAGTGGAAGTGGAAAACGGACGCGTCAAAGACGCGAGAAGCTGCTCCACCCTGTTCCGCGGGCTGGAAACCATCCTCAAGGGCCGCGATCCGCGCGACGCCCAGTTCTTCACCGCCCGTACCTGCGGCGTATGCACCTACACCCACGCCCTGGCGTCCACCCGCGCGCTGGAAGACGCCATGCAGATCGAAATTCCCCGCAACGCCTCGCTGATCCGCAACCTGGTGCTGGGCATGCAGAATCTGCACGACCATGTGGTGCACTTCTATCACCTGCACGCGCTGGACTTCGTGGACGTGGCTTCCGCCCTTCAGGCCGATCCGGCCAAGGCCGCCAAGCTGAACGCCTCCATTTCCCCGCGTCCCACCAGTGAGGAAGAACTGCGCGCCGTGCAGGCCAAGGTGAAGGCTCTGGTGGAAAGCGGCCAGCTCGGCCCCTTCACCAACGCCTACTTCCTGGGCGGACACCCCTCCTACTATCTGGAACCCGAAGCCAACCTCGTGGCCACGGCCCATTACCTGGAAGCGCTGCGCGTTCAGGTGGAAATCGCCCGTGCCACGGCCGTATTCGGAGCGAAAAACCCGCATCCGCAGTTCCTCATCGCCGGCGGCGTCACCTGCTACAATGCCCTGAGGCCCGACACCATCGCGCTGTTCAAGAGCCTGTACCAGAAGGCCCGCACCTTTGTGGAACAGGTCTACATTCCCGATCTTCTGCTGGTGGCCGGAGCCTACAAGGACTGGGCTTCCATCGGCGGAGGCGTTTCCGACTACATGGACTTCGGCGAATTCCCGGGCAAGGAACGCGACCTCACCACGCGCATGCTCAAGCCCGGTGTCATCTACAACCGCGATCTCTCCAACGTGCTGCCCCTCGATCCCTCGAAGATTTCCGAGCACGTCCGCCACAGCTGGTATGAAGGCGAAGAGGCCCGCACCCCCTACAAGGGCGTGACCGACCCCAAGTTCACCAAGCTCGGCGATACGGACCGCTATTCCTGGATGAAGGCTCCGCGCTACGACGGCCATGCCGTGGAAACCGGCCCTCTGGCCCAGATGCTCATTTCCTACGCCCAGGGCGACAAGCTCGTCACCTCCACCGTGGATACCGTGCTCAAGGCCCTGAACGTCGGCCCTGAAGCGCTCTTCTCCACCCTGGGCCGCACCGCCGCACGCGGTGTGGAAGCCGTGGTGGTGGCCAACGGCATCGGCAACTGGCTCCAAGAACTCGAAGACAACATCGCCAAGGGCGACGAAAAGATCTGCATCAACACGCAGATTCCTCAGAATGCCGAAGGCGTGGGCTTCGTCCATGCGCCGCGCGGCGGTCTGTCGCACTGGCTGGTCATCGAAAAGGGCAAGATCGCCAACTTCCAGCTTGTGGTGCCCTCTACCTGGAACCTCGGCCCACGCTGCGCCGAAGGCAAGCTCTCCGCCGTGGAAGCCGCTCTCGTGGGCACTCCTGTGGCCGATCCCAAGCGCCCGGTGGAAATCCTGCGTACCGTGCACTCCTTCGACCCGTGCATCGCCTGCGGCGTGCACGTCATCGACGGCCGCACCAATCAGGGCTACGACTTCAGGGTTCTGTAACCATGTTCCGGGGAGCTGCGGCTCCCCGGCTTCCCCTTTATGCGACCGAAGAAACGGCTCTTCCGCTTCTTCGGTCTTTTTTTGAAAGGCGGCCCCTTACGAACTACCGGCCTCCTCCCAAGGAAGAAGACGAAAGGCTGTCCCGGCGCTTCCCGGAAGTTTTTCTCTCCGGCATGAAAAAGCCGCGATGCCCTCTCGCTCATAAAGCGCGACATTCCGCCCCGTGCGGCCTTCTTCCGCCCTTTCCACACCCGATACCGTCCTTCTCAGGAAGCGCTATGGAACGCATTCTCATTCTCGGCGTAGGCAATATTTTATTCACCGATGAAGGCATTGGCGTGCGTGCTCTGGAATGGCTGCGCGAGCGCTTCGACTTTCCCGGGCATGTCACGCTTCTCGACGGCGGCACGCTGGGCATAGGACTCATGGATGCGCTTCTGCAGTGCGACCGCGTCTATGTGCTCGACGCTGTGCTCGGAGGCGACAGGCCCGGCACCGTGTACCGCCTCACGGACAACGACCTGCGCAAAAGCATGAGCTTCCGCGATTCCCTGCATCAGACCGACCTCGTGGATACGCTCATTTACTGCGACATGCTGGGCCACAGACCGGAAGGCGTCGTCTACGGCATGGAACCTTATGACTACCATGCCATGGCCGTGGGGCTTTCCCCCGTATGCGAGCAGGCAGTCTCCACGCTGGCGGAACGCCTGCTGGAAGAGCTGCGCGGTCTCGGTGTGGAGATCCGTAAAAAGCAGTAACGCCGTTTTCCCAAAAAGGCGGAAAAGTCTTTTTCCGTGCGGAGTGCATCGGGTATCCGCACGGAAAACCTGCCCGGGCCCGCAGCTTCCAAGCACCGCCTTACCTTCTGTAAAAGCCGTACAGCCCCGTTTTTCACGACGGCAAGCCCCGGAGGGCGACTGTATCCGCAACATGCCCGAAATCGCCTTCCTGCGGTTCCGTATCGCCAGCTTTTCCGAGGGCGTATCCTCCCCCCCCCGCTTCATCCCTGCTTCTGCCCTGCCCCAGAACTTCCGGCACAAAAGCAGCGCCTAAAACAGTTTTCTCTCACGCCACGTCAGGCTGAATGCGCCGAGTTCCGACGTACTGTACAGGGGGATATTCCGCAGCGCCATCTCTTCCCGTACCTTGCATCCGGGAAAGGCGAAACGGTGAAAGGCCGCTGCCGAAGCCAGCGCCATATCCGGACTTACGGCATCGTAAAAATCCGTCTGCAGGCTGGAAGCCGCGCCGTGATGGGGAAGCACCAGCACCTGAGCCTGAAGATTCTGCCCCGTTTCCACCAGGCGGCTCAGGGCGTCGGAGGGCATGTCGCCGCAAAGCATGGCCAGCCCCTCCCCGCCTCTTGCAAGGCGCAGCGCAAGAGATGCCTCGTTGTTGTCCGGATCCTTCGTCCGGTGCAGCGTATACAGGGCCTCCTCATCCGGCCAGACCACTTCAAGGCGGACATCGCCGTAAAGCGTCAGCGCATCTCCCCGGAAAAGCACCCGTTCGGGAATACCTCTTCTGCGTATGATTTCCCGCAGCGCCGCCCCTTCCTCATCGTCGGCTGCGGCGGAAAAAAACGACCAGTAAAGGCAGCCCACCTGAAAATGCTCCAGTATCCAGCGCAGCCCCCGGGCATGATCCGCGTCCGTATGGCTGACGAACACGGCATCGAGTCTCGGCATTCTTCCTGCCGTAAGCACGGGAGCAACAATGCTGCGCCCCACATCGAAAAACGGAGAGCCGCCCCCACCTCCATCCACCAGCACCCGGCCGCCCGGATAAGACAGCAGCACGGCCTGCCCCTGCCCCACATCAAGAACCGTAAGGGTGACCCGCTCTTCATACCGGGCGAGCATATCATCCGCCCATACGGGAATCTGCCCGGCGGGCAGAAGCAGAAGTCCTGCTGCGAGGAGCTTCTTTCCCACGCTTTCCACTTTCCTGCCGCAAAGCGCGGCCTGCGCCGCCAGGGCCAGCCCCACCAGCACGGCTCCATAACCGAGCCCGCTTACAGATGACGGCCTCAGGCACTGGATAAAGGAAAGCTGCCCGGCATGTTCCAGAAATGCCAGAAGATGGAGCATCGCATCCGCCGGAAGGGCTGCTGCGGAGAAAAGCAGAGAGGAAACGGGCTGCGGGCCGAAAACGACAAGCAGCGTCAATCCCAGCGCCGCACACGGCAACGTGATGAAGGTCAGCAGCGGCAGCCAGAGAAGATTCGCCCAAAGGTTGAGGCTGATCACCCCGAAAACGGAAACGACGACGGGCAATACGGCAAGCTGCGCCGCAACGGAAACCAGCAGCATGCTCCCCGACCAGCGGATGGAAGCGTGCACCGCACGGCGCATCAGAGAAAAAGGAGCTTTTCCTCTGCCCCGAGGCTTTGCAGGAAAGCGCCTGAGCAGGGCGGAAACAAGCGGCATGACAAGCAGTATGCCCGCCACGGCCAGTACGGAAAGCTGTGCGGAGAGATCAAACGCCACCAGCGGATGGCAGAGAAAAAGCAGAAACGCGGCGGCGAAAAGCACATCCATGGGAGCGACGGAGCGTCGCAGACATAAAAAGAAGGCGGCAGCCAGCATCATGAACGCGGCACGGATGAGAGAAAACGGCGCTCCGCCGAGAAAAAGATACGCCAGGGCAAAGGGAATCCCGGCAGAAACCACCAGAATACGCCTCGGCCTGACCAGAAAAAGCTCCGGCCACGCCCGGGAAAGCAGAAACATGAAGGCCGCGCCCGCCATGGCCGCCAGAGCAAGATGCTGACCGGACAGCGCCAGGGAATGTACCAGTCCGGCACGGGTGAACAAATCCACGGTTTCCGGGTCAAGATAAGAACGATCCCCGAAAAGCAGCGCCGTCAGCATGGCCTGCCCCTGCGTCATTTCCGGTATCCGCTCTTCCGCAGGAGCGTCCTGATGTAAAGCCCCCTCCTGCGTACCGGCAAGCGCGCGTATCATCATCGTCCGCCAGCGTTCCCGCAAAAGGACGGCCCGGTATGCCCATCCCTCTCCTTCCACAAATTCCAGAAAAACAGGAAAATCCCCGCTCCTGTTCAGGCGGGCTCCGTGCCATATTCCCCTGTCCGCCCAGTATGCGGCAATATCGCTTGTGCCGGGATTGATGCTGCCGCTTACAGGGTACAGGCGCATGAGCGCACGCAGCGTCTGGCCCTGAACCGGACGGCCCGCACAGGCAAGCGCGCCCTTGTCCAGCGTCATGCTTACAAGATCACGCAGGGGAGAAGCGGCATCTTCCACCACCGGGCCGGGGTAATTCCTGCGCCCGGCATAAGGCGCATCTTCCCTCTTCGCCAGAGCAATATTCACAGCTTCGGCCGTTTTCTCCGTCATGAAAGGAAAAACATCTAAAGGGCGAAGCCCTTCCAGAAGCACGCGTACTCTTTCTCCGGGAAGTCCCGTGACGGAAACGACACGACCTTCCGCCAGAATGCTTCTCCCGGGAAAGGAAGCCCAGGACGGGCAGGGGGGTGCCGCGGGACCGGCCAGAAAGGTCGTGCCGAGCCCCATAAGAAAAGCCGCCGCGAGCAGCACGAAACGCGACGGCCTTTCTCCTTTCTTCATCACGAAAAGAAGCAGCAGGAAGAACGTGCCGCCCAGGGCCGCATCACGCAGAAAAACCGATCCGGCCAGAACGGCGAGAAGAAGCTTCTGGCGGAAAAGCAGCGGCGGCAGAACTGGCGGTGTTCTCATACGGCGAAGAAGGCCTTTCCGATACGCGGGCGCACCGGAAAGGCCGGATATCAGTCGGGGTCCTTCACTCGGCGGATATGTGCGCCCACGGCGGAAAGCTTTTCCGCGAGATGCTCATAGCCCCTGTCCACATGATAGATACGCTGTACCCGGGTTTCCCCGTCGGCGGCAAGCGCGGCCAGCACAAGAGCGGCCCCGGCTCGAAGATCCGAAGACATCACGGGCGCACCGGTCAGCCTGCGGCCGCCGCGCACCATGGCCGAGGAGCCGCGCACATGAATATCGGCCCCCATGCGTACCAGTTCCTGCACATGCATGAAGCGGTTTTCGAAAATATTTTCCTCCACAAGGCCGGAACCCTGCGCGCAGCACATGAGCACCATGAACTGCGCCTGCATGTCGGTGGGAAAACCGGGGTGAGGCCGCGTGCTGATATCCACGCCGCGCAACCCTTCCGTTCCCACACGGGCCAGAACGCCTTCCGGCGTTTCTTCTATGATCATGCCGGCCTCGCGCAGCTTGTCCACCACGGCATCCATATCCTCAAGCGGGCAGTTCTTCAGCAGAAGCTCCCCGCCCGTGACACCTGCGGCAATGAGGAAGGTTCCGGCTTCGATGCGGTCGGGCATGATGGCATAGGTGCAGCCGTGCAGCTTCTCCACCCCCTGTACACGAATGACGTTGGTACCCTGCCCTTCGATCTGCGCGCCGCAACGGATGAGGAAACGGGCCAGATCCACGATTTCCGGCTCCCTCGCCACGTTCTCCAGCACGGTTTCTCCCCGGGCAAGGCAGGCCGCCATGAGCACGTTTTCCGTGCCGCCCACGGTGGGAAAATCAAAACGAATATGCGCGCCCTTCAGCCCTTCGGGGCAGCGGCCGTGTATGTAGCCGCCTTCCAGATCGAACACCGCTCCCATCTTCTCCAGCGCGGAAAGGTGCTGATCCACGGGGCGTGCGCCTATGGCGCAACCGCCGGGCAGAGAAACCTTGGCCTCTCCCCTTCGTGCCAGAAGCGGCCCCAGACAAAGCACGGAAGCGCGCATGGTCTTCACAAGCTCATACGGCGCTTCCAGGCCCAGCTCGCCGTTTTTCACCACCACGACGCCGTTTTTCAGTCTGACCCTGCCGTCTTCCAGCGTCGCCACGCCGTTTTCCAGAGCGGCACTGCGCCCCAGCATGTTGAGAAGCTTGATGGTGGTATGAATATCCCGCAGATCGGGCACGTTGGTGTAGGTCACCTCGTCATCCACGGCAATGGAAGCCATGATGATGGGCAATGCGGCGTTTTTCGAGCCGCTGACTTCAATGACGCCTTTGAGCGGCACTCCGCCCTGTATGAGAAAACTGTCCAAATTTCATCCTCCGAAAAGATTGCAAAAAAAACGCTTGACTATTTTCCGGCAATCGAATAATTACTCTTTCTGCACGGCGAATATAGCTCAGTTGGCAGAGCACCTGGTTGTGGCCCAGGGGGTCGCAGGTTCAAACCCTGTTATTCGCCCCATATTTCGCCCCGATTCCATCGGGGCTTTTTTTATACCCTGCGTTCTGCGCTCAGCGTTCATATTCCTTCCTCAACGTCGCCCTTCTCTGAAGGGCGTTTTTCTTACCTGCGGCAACGTACACCGGAGTATTCTTTCCTCTCCGGCGTATCTTTCGGAAAAAGCCGTCCATCAGCGGGAACATTTCCCGCATCCGTACGCAGGCTTTCCGCATGGTCTGCGGAAAACGCGCATCCCCCGCGCCTTCGCGTAAAAAAGGCGGGGGATGCCCGCCGCTCTTTTCCCTGCAGGGCGGCATTGCCGCCCCGGCATCACAGTTCCAGCGCCAGCCCCACGGGGCAGTGATCGGAACCGTACACATCGTTTTCTATCCATGCATCGCGGATATGATTCCGCAATTCGGACGAAACAAAAAAGTAGTCCAGCCGCCACCCTATATTGCGCTCGCGCGCCCGCGTCTTGTACGACCACCAGCTGTAGGCCCCCTCCTCGTCGCCATGCACATGGCGGAAGGTGTCCACATAACCGGCTTCCACAAAACGGTCCATCCAGGCGCGCTCTTCCGGCAGAAAGCCGGTGTTGAACACGTTTTCCTTCGGACGGGCCAGGTCTATTTCCCGGTGGGAGATATTGAAGTCGCCGCATACCACGATGGGCTTGTCCTCACGCAGTTCCTCCGCATAGTCCAGAAAGGCGTTGAAAAAGCCCATCTTGTACGGCACGCGCCTGAACACGCCCTTTTCCAGCTCCTCCCCGCCGTTGGGAAAGTAGATATTGAAAAAGTGCAGTTCGGGAAACTCCAGATGCAGCACTCGCCCTTCCCCGTGATAATCCGGGTCGGGCAGCTCATGTTCCACACGCATGGGCTCCCTGCGGCTGAACACGGCCACGCCGGAATATCCCTTCTTCACCGTGGAGGCCGACCACCACGAGCTCCAGCCCTCCGGCTCGCGCTGAGATGCGGGAATCTGTTCCGGGGAGGCCTTGGTTTCCTGCAGGGAGACCACATCGGCCTTCGTGCGGGAAAACCATTCCCAGTCGGGCTTTTTGCTGACGGCGCGGAACCCGTTGACGTTCCACGACACAAAACGCATGAGTGACATAATTCCTTCCTTTTTTCCGTTCGGCTGAACTTACGCGACAATGCCCGCAAGCTCAAGAAAAAAGCTCCTCTGGCAGAATCCATGAAAAAAAGGCAGGTTGCAAAACCTGCCTTTTTTCGCGCATCACGCGCGGGGAAATATCCCGCCATGCCTCCGCGCAGGCGACAAACGCCCTTCACGCGTTTTTTCCGGCCCTTGAAGCCGCACGCGCCTGCTGCGAAAACGAGCCGCCCAGACTCTCCAAGCGGCCCCGAGGCCGACGAAACGCCTAGTCGTTATTGAGGTATTCCTTGAGTTCCTTACCGGCACGGAAGAAGGGAAGACGCTTGGGGCTCACTTCCACACGGTCGCCCGTACGGGGGTTGCGCCCAGCATAGGAACCGTATTCTTTAACCTTGAAGCTGCCGAAACCGCGGATCTCCACGCGATCGCCGGCCAGGAGAGCCTCCTTCATGCAGTCAACAAAGGTATTGACCACAAGGGTAGCTTCATCCAGCGACACATTGGACTGTTCGGCGAGATTCTTGATCAGTTCGCTTTTATTCATGACATCTCCGTCATACGGTATTAACCTGCCGAGGCGTGCCGGCAGGGAGAAGGATTATGATGCTGGGGATGCCCCCGGTGAACTCCATTATGGCAAGCCAGTTTTCTATAACCCTAAATCCGTTGCCTTGCAAGGAAAAACGCCTATTGACGGCTGTGTTCGTGCTGGTAGAGAAGGTAATCGCGCAGGAATGTATCGATGCGTCCGTTCAGCACGGCATCCACATCGCCGCATTCGCAGCCCGTACGGTGATCCTTCACCAGCCTGTAGGGCTGAAGGGTATAGGTGCGTATCTGGCTGCCGAAGGCTATGGCGTCCTTGCCTGCATAGTCGGCCTGACGCGCGGCGTCGCGCTTGCTCTGTTCATAGGCGTAGAGTCGCGCCTTGAGCACGCGCATGGCGCTTTCGCGGTTGCTCTGCTGGGAACGCTCGTTCTGGCACTGCGCCACGATGCCCGTGGGAATATGCGTGATGCGCACGGCCGATTCCGTTTTGTTCACATGCTGGCCGCCCGCGCCGGAAGCACGGTACACGTCGATGCGCAGATCGCATTCCCTGATTTCGATGTTGGAAATCTCCCCGGCATCGGGAATGAGGTCCACGGAAGCAAAGGACGTATGCCGCCTGCCGGAAGCATCGTAGGGGGAAATGCGGATGAGCCGGTGAATGCCCTTCTCTCCCTTGAGCAGGCCGTAGGCGTTCTCGCCCTGCATCCGTATGGTAACCGCCTTGATGCCCGCTTCTTCCCCGGGCAGAAAATCCACGATTTCGGCCTTGATCTGATGGCTTTCGGCCCAGCGCAGATACATGCGTTCCAGCATTTCCGCCCAGTCCTGAGCCTCGGTACCGCCCGCTCCGGGATGAATATCCAAAAGAGCGTCCATGTGATCGGCCTCGCCGCTGAGCAGCACGGTCATTTCCGTTTCCGTCAGCAGCTTTTCCAGAATGTCGGCCTGTTCGTTCAAGGTTTCCAGGGCTTCTTCCTCGCCCTCGGAAACAAAGCCGAGCCACTCCTCCATTTCCTCATAGCTGGAGCGAAGTTCACGGAAACGGGCGACTTCCGCTTCCACACGGCTCTTTTCCCTGAGTATGGGGGTCATTTTTTCCTGATCGGCCCAGGCATCGGGCCGGGAAATGATCTGTTCTATTTCCTGAAGGCGCGCCTCCCGCGTGGGCAGGTCAAAGACGCCCCCAGAGGGAATTGAACTGTTCGGCAAGGGCATGACAGCGGGAACGCAGTTCGGCCAACTGAAGCATAACGGTATCCTTTTGTATGGTATGTTTTAATCGATGAGCTCTCATCAACGTCCGCGGCTCTTTTTCCCTCTTCCTGCGCAAAGCACGGGCAGAGAAAGGCCGGCAAGAAGCGCGAGAGCAAGAGCGGGCAGCCACGGATGAAGATAAAAATACGGCGTATGTCCCTGCAAGGCAAGCGCCGTGCCCGTAAGGCTCCCGGAAAGAAAAAGCGCGTAGCCGTCCGATGCCGAGCCCATGGCATGCACTCCTCCCAGAGGATCGAGCACGGCCGTGATGCCGCTGTTGGTGGCTCGCAGCACATAACGTCCCTGCTCCACAGCCCTCATGAGGGAAAGCTGGAGGTGCTGCATGGGCGCGGAGGTATAGTCGTACCAGGCGTCGTTGCTGATGTTCAGCAGAAGCTGCGCGCCGCCGGCCACGCGCTTGCGGGAAAGTTCGGGAAAGATCGCCTCATAGCAGATGAGCATCCCCATGTCCACCCTGCCCCGCCCCTTCAGCTCCAGAGGAAAGAGCCTGTCTCCCCCGCCCGCCGTGAAGCCCCCGAGCCCCTGCAGCAGGGACTCGAATATCTTCCAGTCGAGAACGGGAGGCAGATATTCCCCGAAGGGAACAAGATGCTCCTTGTCGTAATGCACGGCATTGCCCTCCGGCGAAAGCATGAACGCACGGTTGAACAGCGCCGTTGCGCCTCCGATGCGCCGTTCCACGCCCGGCGCGCCGAACAAAAGGGGAATGCCGAGCCCGTCGGCAAAGGCGTTCAGTTCCCGGGAAAGAGGAGAGGCGGGATAGGCGAAGGGCATGGCCGTTTCCGGCCAGAGAATGAAATCGGGCAGTGCGGGCGCAAGCGCCGCGTCGGGCCTGCTCCCCAGCGGCTGGCCCAGGGATGAGGCAATCTCCTCCCGGCCCGGGCCTCTGCCCGTTCCGGCAAGTCCGTTCATCGCGGCGCGCACGCCATCCACGCTGAGACGGATGTAATGCTCCAGGGTCTGCCGCTGATATTCGGGCGACCACTTCACATCCTGCCGCACGCTTCCCTGTACCATGGTGCAGGCAACGGGCACGCCTTCCGCGGCCAGCTTCTCCGGCAGAACCTGCATCCGCCACGCTCCGAAAACGGCCACGGCTGCGGCAATGCACGCGCCTGAAGCCAGAAGCCGCACGCCGTCACGCCTGTTTTCCCTGCGGCAAAGCACCCCTTCGCACAAAAGGAATGTCACCGCCGCCAGCAGACCGGAATACCCGTATTCGCCAAGAACGCTCAAAGGCTGCATAAGCACGGGCCAGGCCGCAAGGCCCGAAGAGAGCGTCAGCCAGGAAAATCCGGTGCAGAACCAGCCGCGCGTCCATTCCAGCAGAAACCACAAAAGCCCCAGCGCCAGGCTCCGCTTCCACGCAGGCAGGCCGAGGAGCCTTGACGCACAGAAGCAGAACAGTCCTCCCCACAAGGCCACATACATGCCGAGAAGTATGGAACAGGGGGCAGCCAGAAGCCACGGAAAGCCGCCGTACATATGCGCGGCCACGGCTATCCAGTACAGGGCCCCCGCCGCTCCGGGAATGCCGACGCACCAGCCCAGCCGGAAGGGATGCCGCCCCCGCGAGGCCAGAAGAAGGCACGCAGGGTACACGAGTACGGCGCCGGGCACATGGAAAAAGGGATTGGCCGTGCCCAGAAAAAGCCCGAGAGAACCGCAGACCACCAGGGCTGCGCAGAAAAACCGGGAAAAAATCATATCTGCCCTCTGTCCAGCACCCGGCAGCTGATGGCCTCGGCAAGGTGCGCAAGCGCGATGTCCTTCGCGCCGTCAAGATCGGCGATGGTTCTTGCCACCCGCAGGATACGGGTATAGGCCCGGGCCGAAAGCGCCAGAGTCTCCACGGCCCGGCCGAGAAATTCCTGCTCCGCATTGCCGAGGCGGCAATGCTCCTCAAGCATACCGCCCGACAGATCGGCGTTGGTACGGCAGTTCGTGCCCCTGTAGCGGGCCGTCTGCACCTCTCTTGCGCGTATGACCCGTTCCCGCACTTCTGCCGAGGAAGGCCCGGATCGCTCCGCGCGGATTTCCGCATAGGATACGGCAGGAACCTCCACATGCAGATCAATGCGGTCCAGAAGCGGGCCGGAAAGTTTCGCCCGGTAGCGGGCTATGGCCTGCGCCGTACAGGTACATTCATGGCGCGGATCGGTACTGTAGCCGCAGGGACAGGGATTCATGGCCGCAAGCAGCATGAAGTCGGCGGGATAGGATACGGCGTAGGCGGCACGGGAAATGAATACCGTTCCCTGTTCCAGAGGCTGCCGGAGCACCTCCAGCGCCTGGCGCTGGAATTCGGGCAGTTCGTCCAGAAAAAGCACGCCCCTGTGGGCAAGGCTCACCTCACCGGGATGGGGAGGCATGCCTCCGCCGATGATGGACACGCTGGAATCGCTGTGATGCGGCGTACGGAACGGGCGGGTGGTGACAAGACCGCGCCCCTCCAGCATACGGGCCACGCTGTAGATCTTGGTCACTTCCAGAGCTTCTTCCAGCGAAAGCGGGGGCAATATGCCGCTCATGCGCCGGGCAAGCATGGTCTTCCCGCTGCCCGGAGGCCCGATGAACAGAAGATTGTGCGCGCCGGCGGCGGCCACTTCCATGGCACGCTTGGCCCTTTCCTGCCCCTTCACCTCGGCCAGATCGAAAAATCGTTCCGTTCCCTCCGCCATGGGCGCAGGTTCCACGGGAGAAAGGGAAAGCCTGCCCGTCAGAAAATCGACGGCCTCCCCCAGCGTGCGCGGTGCGAAAACGTCGATCCCCTCGGCTATGGCCGCCTCCGCGCCGTTGTCGGGAGAAACCATGACGCCGCGCGCCTTTTCCTCCCTTGCCCGTATGGCAAGGGGAAGCACCCCGGGAACGGGCTTGAGTCTTCCGTCCAGGGAAAGTTCCGCGGCAAAAAACCAGCCCCGCAGCATCTCGGCCGGGAGTATGCCCGCCGCAGCCAGAAGCCCGAGCGCCAGAGGCAGATCGTAGGCAGACCCTTCCTTTCGCCTGTCCGCCGGGGCGAGATTCACCGTGATGCGGCCGGGAGGCAGGCGGAAGTTGGAATTCTGCAACGCCTTCATCACACGCTCGCGCGATTCCCGCACCGCGCCTTCGGCAAGCCCCACCATCACGAAGGAGGGCATGCCCTGACGGCTGAAGTCCACCTCCAGATCAACGCGGAACGCGTCCACTCCCTGAATCGCGCCGCAGGCGAGCTGTACCACCATGGCGACCTCAGAAGTTCAGACCGGGAAGCTCAAGGATGAGGCGGTAGGAATTATCCCTGGCCTTGCTCTGTATGGAACCGAGAATATGGAAGCACTGATGGTAATAGCCGATGACGAAGCGGCGTTCGTAGTTTCTGCCGGTTTCAATGTTGTCTTCCGTGCGGTAATAGAGGGTGATATTGCTCCAGGGACGGAAGGTGATGGTATTCACCAGCAGGCGCTGCGGAGAAGTGAAACGGATGTCGCTCAGATTGTCGCGCTTCATTTCATCAAGATAATTATAGTTCTCGTCGCGCGTGCTGTACGAGACGCTCCACGACCCCCAGCGGCTGTTGGACAGCGTCGCGCCGGTATCGCTGCGGGTCACGCCTTCGCCGTACATGGAAACGTACAGACGGTTCCACAGGCTCAGCCAGTTCAGGGGATTGAACTCAAGGTAGGAATAGGTATCCATCCAGGGACGACGGCCGTACAAGTCGCGGTATCTGGTACGACCGGCCTCGTCGATATCGTAGCCGGTGGCGATTTCCCAGCGGACGGGGTCGAAATAGGATTCGGAAACCTTGTAGCTGCCCTGAGCTCCCGACACCGTTTCCTTTCTGGCGGTGAAGAGGTTGGTGAAGGAAAGCCGCAGCCGCTGCGAAGGCTTGATGCGGTCCATCTCTTCAAAAACGGGATTCTCGGACTGATCCTTGTCCGGCGTCCAGGCATAGGTCAGGCGGGGCTGCACCTTATGCCGGAGCCCCGTCCAGCTGCTTTTGCCCACGTTGTCGGCCGTGGCTTCCAGGCTGTTTTCCGGCATGTCCCACACGCGGGAAACCTGGGTGAAGAGTTCCGCGCTCACATCGGGAATGAAGCGGTCCTTCGTTCCCCCGCCGCGCGTCCACTGCTGGCTGTCCACCAGGTCGGTATGGTTGCTGTTGTAGTATGTCTGGCGTATGCCGCCCGTCAGCAGCATGGAGGCGCCGGGGAGATTGACGGGAAGGCTGAGCTCGGGGTGAATTTCCGTGCGGAGCCCGCGTATGCCTTTGGCCCGGTATTCATAGGTGCTCGACACTTCGCCCTGAAGTTCCAGGGGGAGGTCTTCCAGCATGCGGCCCTTGAAGAGATAAAGGTTCACGGGAATGCGCTGTACCAGCGTATCCTCACTGTGGGAAAGATTGCCGTGCCCCAGCGAGGGATCCTGCTCGTAGCGGAAGCCCGCAGACACCATGAAACGATCCCAGTCGCGGTAGATGAAGCCTTCGCTTACGCGGTTCTGGTCCACTTCCTGAATATCGCGGCCGAACATGTCGTACAGCGAATCGCGGGTACGGTTGAAGCCGGTGCGCATGTCGCGGAACTGACGCAGGAAGTTCTGGTCGGACACATAATCCAGATTGTAACGGTAACGCCAGCCCGAATCGCCGACGAATCCGTCGCCCATGCCGCGCAGCCAGAACCTTTCCTCGTTGGTGTTGATCTTGCCGTCGGTATCGTTGATGCGGTCGCCCGCTTCGGTGCTGAAGGTATGCCTGTCGTAAAGAAGGTCGAGCGCAAGCCAGGTCTTGTCCTGATCGCGCGTATGGGAACGATATTCCAGACCGGGCATGAACCCGGCCCTGCTCATGTAGGTGGAATAGAAGGTCATGTCACGACTTTCGTCGATGACCTGAAAGTACGGAACGGAGGCAAAGGCGCCGTTCAGACTGCTGTAGCCGAAATCGGGCATGAGCAGGCCCGACTGCCGGGTGGTTTTGGCCGGAAGCACCAGAAAGGGAGCTTCCATCACGGGCATGTCGAGAATGTTCAGCGTGGTGTGGGTAAGCCTGGCATAGCCGTCGATCTCGATTTCCGCGAGACTCGTATCCAGAGACCATGCCGGCACATCGCCGTCGCAGGCCGTGACCCGCGCGTCCTTGAAGCGGTAACGGTCGCCGAAAAGCTTGTCCACCTTTTCGCCCGTCACATACATGTGGGGGCCTGCGATGAAGATGGAACCTTCCTTGAGCCAGCCGGTACGGGAGGTGAGGTCGAACTCCGCTTCGGCGGCATTCAGCATGTCCCGGCCCATGCGGGCTTCCACATTCCCCTGAACGAAAATCCAGTTGGTGGTGGTGTAGTATCTGGCGAAGTCGGCCTTCATGTAGTCTTCGCCCCGCTGAAGCAGCACGCCGCCCGAAGCTTCCACGATCACGCCGTCGTCCAGACTGACGAGCTTGTCGGCGTTGAGCGTCCAGGGAGTATCGCCGCGCGTGGTCAGAGACTTCTGCCCTTCCGCCGCAAAAGCGGGGGAGGAAAGGCACCATAACGCCGCCAGAACGGCCAGAAAAAGGCGTACCGGGGAAAAGAAGAAGGAAAAAGGAAGGAACACGGCATTTTCCGGGTTGCAAGACAGAAGAAGAGGCGGTAGAGGCAAAAGGGCGCAATAAAAGACGCCAGCCACACAAAAAGGCCGGAGACACCGGCCGGAACCTGATGTTCCATAACATACAAATCGTGCGAAAAAAAGCCCCCGGACAGGGCTTAACGCCGAGCGCATCCATAAGGAACGGGAGCTTCACCATGACAGAGCCTTCATGCCGCGTATACGTCAACTGGGAGCATTTTCGCCATAATATCGGGGTATTGATGAAAAAGGGCCATGAACTCATGCCCGTCATCAAGGCCGATGCCTACGGCCACGGCGTAGAGCGGGCCGCCCGGGAACTCGAAGGGCTGGGCATAGGCTGGGCCGCCGCAGGCACGCTCCGGGAAGCCGCGCTTGTACGGGACTGCGGCTTTTCCGGGCACATCGTCTCCCTGCTCTGCCGCGTTCCCGACGAGGAGGACGTGCGCCTCGCCAGAGAAAAACGCCTCGTGCCGCTCATCCATAACCGGGAGGGCCTGCTTGCGGTGAAAAAGGCCCTTGCGGACACCGATACGCTCGATATCGCCGTCAAGGTCGATACCGGCATGGGCCGCCTTGGCTTCCCCCTGAGCGAAATGGAAAACGTCGCCGCCTTTCTTGCCGAAAACCCCGGCATCCGCCCCATTGTTCAGGTATCCCACTTCTCCGTGGCCGACGAACCGGACGAGGCCGCCTATACCGCCATGCAGTGCGACATCTTCTACCGGGCGGCGGAGATCATGCACAGGAGATTTCCCTCCATGCGCTGCTCTCTCGGCAACACCGCCGGGCTGGCTTCACAAATCACGCAGAAAGACGACATCTGCCGCCCCGGTCTGGCCCTCTACGGCTACAATCCTCTGTACGGCACCACGAAACAAAGCGATTGCGAAGGGCTTCTGCCCGTGATGGAAGTATCCGCCCCGCTCATCAGCGTACACCCTCTGCACAAGGGAGAAAGCCTGGGATACGGCCGTACCTACAGGGCGGAATCGGAACGGATCGTGGGCTGGGTGGCCATAGGCTACGCCGACGGCTATCGACGCAATCCCGCCCCCGGAACGTGCATGTGCATAGGCGGCGCGCGCGTACCCGTCATCGGCCGGGTGGCCATGCAGATGACCTGTGTGGATCTTACCGATCTGCCCCGCATTCCCGCCCCCGGCGATACCGTCTATATTCTGGGAGGCCCGGGAAACGCCGTTTCCGCGCAGGATATCGCCGGATGGTGGGGTACCATTCCCTATGAAGTGACCTGCCTGTTCGGCAGGAATAGAACGGAATAGGCCGGGCAGCTCCGTTCTGGAGATCGGCGCAAAAACTCCCGGAACAACTCCGTTTCTGGAAAAAGAGCCTTCCGCGCCCGTCTTCCGGCCTGAAGCTCAGACAGCGCTTCACGCTGCGGCAACGATTCCGGCCCGCTTCAGCCTGCCGCTGAGCCTCAGGGCGTTCTTTCCCGCCGCCCTGCCGCACGTCGCCGCCCGCGCCGGAGAAACCGTTTCGGAAGTTTCCGATGTCCCGGCGGGCTTAAAACAAAAGCCCTCTTTTTCCGCCGCATGACGGAAAGAGAGGGCTTTTGGACAAGAAAAAACTAGGCTTCAAGCGAACCGCGGAACGAGGCAAGATCGTCGATGCCCAGTTCCTCGCACAGTACGGGAAGATCGCGGATGATGCGAAAGATGGTTCCCGGATCGCTGAAGTTGGCCGTGCCCACGGCCACGGCATGGGCGCCCACAAGGAGAAATTCCAGCACGTCGCGCGCAGAACGCACCCCGCCTACGCCGATGATGGGAACCTGAACCACCTTGGCAATCTGCCATACGCAGCGCAGAGCCATGGGCTTCACCGCAGGCCCGGAGAGCCCGCCGATGACGCTGCCGAGCATGGGGCGGCGCGTCGCAATGTCCACGGCCATGCCCTGAATGGTGCCGATGCAGGAAATGATGTCGGCCCCGGCGGCCTCCACGGCTCGTGCCACCTCCACGATATCCATGATCTGGGGAGAAAGCTTGGCGATGACGGGCTTGTTGCCCGCCGCACGCTTCACGGCGTTCACGGCGCGGGCGGCCGTCACCGGATTCTGGCAGAAGCGCTGCCCGCCGCGATGATCGTTGCGGCAGGAAAGATTCACTTCCAAGGCGGCCACGCCCCTTTCCCCGGCCAGAACGGAAGCCAGCGCAGAAAATTCATCCACGTTGGAGGCGTTCAGGTTGGGAATGATCGGCACATCCTGCCAGGGCAGTTCCGGCAGTACGGCGCTTACGAAGTGAGCCGCGCCGTCGTTCTGCGTGCCTACGGCGTTCAACATGCCCGAAGGGGTTTCCGCCACGCGGGGCATGGGCGCGCCCGCGCAGGGGTTGAGCGTAAGCCCGTTGGTAATGATGCCCCCAAGCTGCGTGATGTCGCCGTAGGGGCGGTATTCCAGCCCGCTTCCGAAGGTGCCGGAAGCACTCAGCACGGGATTTTTCAGCTCAAGACGGCCGTCGGCAAGAGATACGCGAAAGTCCATCATACGCTCCTTTCTCCAGGCATGACGGCATGAAGATCAATATCGGAAGCCCAGAAAACCGGGCCGCTGGTGCAGGTCTGTACGGGAAGTCCGGCCCTGACGGGGTCGGGCCAGTGCTTCGAGGTGATGGTGGTGCAGCCGAGGCAGGCCCCGGTGCCGCAGGCCATGCGTTCTTCCAGAGAAAGCTGCGTGGGCAGGTCCAGTTCTAGGGCGCGTTCCCATACGCGCTTCAGAAAGGGCATGGGGCCGCAGGCCAGGCATATACCGCCATGTTCCTTGTATTCCACCATCTTTTCACGCACCACCTTATGGAACTGCTCCAGCTCCCCGGGGGTGCGGTCGCGCATGTTTTCCATTTCCATGCGGGCGGCCATGGCGTCGGTGGGATAGTTGTTGCTGGGCAGGCCGTGCCCGAAAAGCATGAACAGGCTCGCCGGAGCGGGATGCACGTCGGCGTATCCCGCAAAGGGAGCGATGCCCACGCCCCGGGCCAGAAGCAGCGTGGGAGTGTCGGGCCGCATTTCGAAACTGGTGCCGAGGGGCCCCCACACCACCACCTTGTCGCCGCTCTTCAGGCGGGAAAGTCGGTCGGTGCCGGGCCCGAGCACGCGGAAAAACAGCACGAGACTCTGCGAAGTCACTCTGCAGATGGAAAGCGGACGCGCCCAGGTGGAACCCTCGCCGTCCTGCATGGGGCGCAGCATGATGAACTGGCCGGGACGCCAGCTCTTCCAGGCAGGACGCTCCAGCGTGAGCGCATAGAAACGGTAGACGCCCGCAGGGCCGGCCACGGGCTGGCCGAAGGGGACATTGTCCGTTACCGTCAGTTCCGAGCGAACAGGGGAAATCATGAGGGCCTCCGCAAAGTGTTTTCCTTTTATATGTATCCGATCCCACTCCCGGTCAAGGGCGTTGTGACGACCTTGTCTTTTTTTCTGTCGCTCACAACACACCGTGTTCATGCAGGATTTTCACGCCGATGCCTATGAGCACCAGCCCCCCGAGGATGGAAGCCTTGTTGCCCATAAGGCTGGAGGAACCGAGAATGCGGCCGAGCTTCACGCCGACGGCGGTAAGGACGGCGCACACCACGCCAATGACCGCGGCGGGCCACCATACCGAAAGATTGATCATGGCAAAGGAAAGCCCCACGGCCAGAGCGTCCACACTGGTGGCCACAGCCAGCATGACGAGCTGAAAACCGCGGGAAGGATCGCCGCCCGTGCTCTCCTCCTCTTCGCCGGACCACGCCTCGCGAAGCATGTTGACGCCCACAAGGGAAAGCAGACCGAAGGCTATCCAGTGATCCCACGCCTCAATATAGGTATGGACGGATACCCCCAGAAACCAGCCTATCACGGGCATGAGAAACTGAAACAGGCCGAAATGGAAGGAAAGGCGGAAATAGTGCCTCCAGGTGACGGCAGGCAGCGTCGCCGAGGCGGAAACGGACACGGCGAACGCGTCCACGGCCAGAGCGAGAGCAATGGCAAGAATGGCGAAAAAAGACATATCTGCTCCGAATGCGGGGTTTTGGCGCATTATACCGATATGCCCCCCCGCCACAAGAGCTTGTGCAGAAAAGCGGACTGGGATACGATGACCTGTACCTTAAAGAATCAAAGGATTTTCCGAACATGTCTGAACCTTACCTGACCATAACCCCGCTGGGAGGACACGGCGAAATCGGCATGAACTGCCAGAAGTGGCAAACCGACCAGGGGGTGGTGCTGGTGGACTGCGGCCTGATGTTTCCCGACGACGCGCTGCTCGGCGTGGACGTCGTCATTCCCAGGCTGGAATCCGTCTTCACCGAAGGGGAAAAGGTGCTCGGCATCGTACTCACCCACGGCCACGAAGACCACATAGGCGCTCTGCCCTGGCTGCTGCTCCAGTACAAGAGCCTGCGCGGCATACGTATTTACGGTTCCCCCTTCACCCTTGCCCTTGTGGAGCACAAGCTGGAAGAACAGGCGCTGCTCGACAGGGTGGAACTTGTGCCCATGCCCGCCTACGGCACGGTGACGCTGGGCAATCTCACCTTCCATTTTCTTCCCGTGCATCATTCCATACCCCAGTGCTACGCCCTGGGGGTGGAAACTCCCGTGGGCAAGGTGCTCCATACCGGCGACATCAAGCTCGATCCCGCACCGCTGGACAACGAGGCCTGCGACCCTCTTTCCGATTTTTCCCGCTTTGCCGAAGAAGGAGAAAGCAAGGGCATACGCCTGCTGCTGGCCGATTCCACCAACGTGGAAAACCCGGGCCGTTCCCTGCCGGAAAGGCAGGTAAGGGACGACCTGGACGCCATTTTCTCCGAAGTGAAGGGGCGCATCATCATCGCCCTCTTCTCCAGCCATATCCGCCGCATCCGCACCGTGCTGGAACTTGCAAAAAAATACCGCCGCTCCGTGCTGGTGAGCGGACGCAGCCTTTCCACCAACATCGACAAGGCCGTGGAACTGGGCCTTCTGGAACGGCCGGAAAACGTCTACAGCGAAGCCGCGGGCTTCCCGGAACTCGACCCTGGGCAGACCGTGGTGCTTGCCACGGGCACGCAGGGAGAACCTCTTTCCGCCCTCGCCCGCATCGCCCGCGGAGAACACCGGCAGATTTCCCTGCATGAGGGCGACACCATCATCATGTCCTCCCGCGTGATTCCCGGCAACGCCCGGGCCGTATCGCGGGTGCTCAATCAGATCTACCGTCTGGGAGCGGAAGTCTACCACAACCCCGAAAGAACCGTGCATGCCACAGGTCACGCCTGCCGGGGCGAGCTCAGGGACATCATCGAACATACCCGGCCCGAATATTTCATTCCCGTTCACGGGGAATACCGGCACTTGGCCCTTCATGCCCGCCTTGCCGAAGAATGCGGCGTGGCCCACGACCACATCAAGATCATTGAAGACGGGCAGCCCGTCACCTTCACGAGCGACGCCATACGCATGGAGGAACCCGTTTCCGTGGAATCCGTCATGGTGGACGGCAAGGGCGTGGGCGACGTGGGCCGCATGGTGCTCAAGGAACGCCGCATTCTGGGCGGCGAAGGTCTGGTGGCCGTGGTGCTCGTCATCGCCGCCGAAACGGGCGAAGTGCTGCACGGGCCGGAAATGATCTCCCGCGGATTCGTGTTCGAACAGCAGTACAGCCACCTTCTGGAAGACGCCAAATGTCTGGTGCTCGATCAGCTCGAATCCACCAACCCCAACGACATTTCCCGCCTTTCCGACCGCATCCGTTCCAGCCTGCGCCGCTTCTTCCGCGACGTTCTGGGCAGAGACCCCATCGTGGTCCCCATCGTCTCACAGGTCTGACCGCCGCTTCCCTTGCTTTTCATGGCCCGAAACGCTCCGTGCTTTCGGGCCATTTCCGTAGGGCCCGGGACGATATCCGGCCGGTCTTCTCCTTTCCGGCGGAACACGAAAAGGATGCTTCTCCGTCCGCAGCACTTCCCGTACATCGCATTCACCGCGCTGCCGCCGCTTATCCGCCGCGCTCCGGGGGCACACACGGGCCGGCACGGATCACGGTTTTCCCTTCCGCGGAAACGACCCGCATCAGGGCCTGTCGTCCTCCTCCGCAAGGCGTATGCATATGCCGTTGCGGCCTTTCCGCTTGGCCTGATACAGGGCATCGTCCGCCCGCTTGAAAAAGACTCCCAGAGTTTCCGGCGCGGAAAACTGCGTCACGCCGAAGCTGCACGTCAGTATTCCGCCATGAGGAAAGGTACGGCAGTCCCGCACGGTATCGCGAATACGCTCGGCAAGCACCAGAGCGCCTTCCCAGCCTACCATGGGAAGCAGAATCACGAACTCCTCTCCCCCGATACGTGCGACGATATCTTCTGCGCGGCAATGTTCCTGAAGCGCTTCCGCAAGGAACTTCAACACGGCATCCCCTATGTCATGGCCGAAGGCGTCATTGATTTTCTTGAAGAAGTCCACGTCCATCATGATCATGGAAACAGCCTGCCCGTGCCGGACGCTCAGTTTCATCCATTCTCCGGCCCGCTTTTCGAAGGCGCGGCGGTTGAACAGCCCGGTCAGCGGATCGGTATAGCTCATTCTGCGCAGTTCCGCCTGGGCGATTTCCAGCTCCGTAATCTTGTCGGCAAGCGTCTGTTCCATGAGCTTCATGTCGAAAACATCCACAAGATTCCCCACAAGTCCCTTTTCTCCCGTATGAGGGACGCAAAAGCCCTTGCTCCAGTACAGAATATGCCTGGGTCCCGCATGAGTATTGCACACGGATTCATAGTGAACGACACTCCCCGTCCTGATGGCCGCCATGTCCTCACGCTGACACCTTTCCCGCGATTCCCTGGAAAGATGGTCGAGTTCCAGCACCGTCCTGCCCAGCAGACCATGACGGTCGACATGATAGAACTCTTCGTACGCCTTGTTGAAAAAGCAGAAACGCGCATCGGCCGACTTGGCGAACACGGGCGTCGGCAGTTCATCCAGTACGGTTTCAAGAAAGCGCACCTTGCGGTATAACATCTCTATGGTTTCAGCGTCGGTATCTCTCATCATATTCACCATGAAACGATATCCGGCAGAAGACGGACCGCTTCTGACGACAGGCTTATTAAAAATTGCGCCGCGGAAGGCTCGGACGGCAGGCATGTATGCCCATCATAAAGAGGCGAAGGGTTCCACCATCGGGAAATACCGGCCTTCACCTCCTGAAAAAACGGCAAATATCATAGGGCTGTAAGCCACAAAAATTTCTTTGCAGTTCTCTTTATCACACGAAGTGCACTTCTGTTGAATCCTTCATACCGGAAAGAACATTCCGTCTCCGACAACTGTATTTTCCGCAGGGGCAGTCCGGGCCTCCCGTTTCAAAAGGATTTTTCAGCTTTCGGTACTTTCATCCATATTTTCTCCAAACTGCCTTGAAAATACACCGCTGTCAAGATTTCCGACCTGTCTCTTTTGCAAAGTTATTTACATCGGAAAAACATATTCAAACAACATGTACATCATTCATGACAACACACAACAAAATATATATTTATTGCACATGCCATCCATATTATTATATACATCAAACACAATATCAAACCCACAAAAAAATACATATTCGTTTACAACTTATGTCAAATCACAAAACGCATTTTATCATTTGTTCATTTTTCATATGTATAGCGATACAGAAAAACATGTTACTTTATGCCCGAGATATGAAAAGAATCATTCCATATTCATGTTACGGCATACGCTGACTTCGGAAAAGCCCGCGGCTCCCGGCGGACTTCATCCTCCCCGGATGCCGTCCGGCATCTCAATAACGGAAGCCGTGTCTCTTCCGAAAACATCATGCAGCCGGTACGCAGGCCGACAAAGCTCCGGCAAGCTTTCCGGCACGTTTCCTTCAACGAAACCGTGTTCCTGTACCGTACGGAAAGGTCGCATCACCGGACCCGTCATCCGTCAGAGCGAATACCCGGGCGAGGCAGATACGGCGCAAGCCGTGCCCGAAGGCCTTTTCCTCCCTCCGAAAAAACGTCTGCATGGCTCCGGGCAAGGCGCGGGTCCGAGTTCTCTTGCGTATGCGACAGCGTCCTCTCTTGCCGTCTGTCCGGGGAAACCGGCCTCCCCTTCCCTCCCGGCCGGAACGTATGGGTACTGGTGCAGGCAGCATACGTTTTTCCCCAGTCGTGCCGAGGAGCGTTTCCCCCAAAAAAGAGCGTCAGGCGGAGCCGGAGATTCCCCCTGTGCGCCTGTAAGGCGCTCTTTACCAGCCGCCCCCGAAGGCGCATGTGCGGTTGACATCGGCATTTCTGTTACCGGCGGCCCGTAAACGGGCTTCCGGCGTACGGGATGCTTGTTCGCCGTGCCTGTCCTCGTTCGGTGGATTCCTGATGTACTCGGTTCTCTTTGCCTTATGCTTGCCTGCGGTATCGACATAGTACCCGCGGCGCAAAAATTCCCGATTGCGATATTAAACTTCAACTCCCTGAACTGTTCGTATATCCAAAGGCGGCTCTTCCCTTTCCCATACCCAGCGAACGCCGATACGCTCATCCGGGCTTGAGACATCCTTGTGATGTGCTTCAGGGCGCAGCCCCCTTTTCCTGACAAGTCAAAAGAAGGGCTTATCACCTCCTCATGGCTATAAGTTTTCTGGCCCCAGCCTGGCCGGGGGCTTTTAGTCAGGACCACCCGTAAAACGGGTGGCTTGACCAGCCCTGTAAGGGCTTGTTACTTACTCGCGCCTTAAGGGCGCCGGCTTGAACTTCTCTGGTCGGCGCCCTGCCTTTTTTTCAACAGTTCAAGCCCNAGACAACTGGTTATCTCACAAAGGAACCCCTTTTTTAACTTATGTAAAGGCTTCGCCTTTTTGGAACTCCCCGCATAGCGGGGAGTTTTCAGTCTTAAAGTCAGGACCACCCGTAAAACGGGTGGCTTGACCAGCCCTGTAAGGGCTTGTTACTTACTCGCGCCTTAAGGGCGCCGGCTTGAACTTCTCTGGTCGGCGCCCTGCCTTTTTTTCAACAGTTCAAGCCCCCATGTACTTTGACTCGTAGCCTGCTCCTAAAGGAGCTTTCCCTGCTTTGGACTGAACGGATCCGTATATTCCCTGCACGTCCTCTTATCAAGCATGATATCTTCTCTATCCTGATCCCGTATATATTTCCTGATCGTTGCTTCGTTCAAACCTGCTGTGCTGACGTAATATCCCACGCTCCAGAATCTCCGATTGCCATACCGGTATTTCAGCTGGGAAAATTTATCAAAAATCATCAGTGAACTTTTACCCTTTATATACCCCATAACCGACGATATCGCATACTTTGGCGGTATCATGACAAGCATATGCACATGGTCTATCATCATATGTCCCTCAATAATTTCGATTCCCTTGTAATTACAAAGCTGTCGTATTATTTTTCCTATTTCTTCACGGTATTGCCCGTAAATCACTTTTCTCCTATACTTCGGAGTGAAGACAATATGGTACCTACACAGCCATTTCGTATGTGCCAGATTTTGTTCTTTCGCCATAAAAAAACACCTTTTCGATGTGGACGGGAGCCTGAACAACTCCGTCTTATCGAAAAGGTGTTTTTTTAGGTATAACCATTTTGTGGTCCACCCGCTAAGCGGGTGGTTTTCTGTTTCGGTCGCTTCCGCTCCCTCAACTGCCTAAAGGCCTTAAAAAAAGCGCGTCCGGCAGAGCCGGACGCGCTGATCATGCTGCGGGCGTGCCCGCGTCAGGGATTAGTCGTCGGTGGCGGCAATGCAGTCGCCGGCGTTGGCCACATAGCCGAGGGTACCTTCCACTTCCACTTCGCTGCTGCGGCTGCCGAAGGCGGCGGCGCCGGGCATACGGAAGCTGGAGCAGTCGGCGGGAGCGATGGCCACTTCAGGGGTGTGTTCGGCCTGAGGCACCCATTCGTAGGGCACGCGGTAGGCACGGTACACCATGTTCATGTTGCGGCCGTCCTTGTAGGGGTTGATGAATTCCCACACGATCTCATGGTCGGCGGTCACTTCGAGCAGGCGGCCGTCGGAACCTTCGGTGATGAGGGTGTTGCCGTTGGGCAGACGCTGAGCGGCGCTGATGAAGGGGCTGTAGAAGCGGCTGGCGTCCAGCGGAACCACGAAGCCGGCTTCGTGGGGAGTGTACTGCCACACGATGTCCAGCGTGATGGGATCGAATTCCAGAACGCGGGTGTAGTCGCGCTGAGCGGCCTTCACGCCGATGGGAGCGCCGGGGTTGGGGCTGTCGTAACCGGCCCAGCCGCCGTTGTCGAACACGAGGATGTTGCCCGCGCCGGGGAGCCCGTCGGGAATCATGTGCGCATGATGCTGACCGATGATCCAGCCGAGCTTGTGTTCGGGATGGCCGAGGCTGTAATCGGGGCCGACCTTCCAGACGATCTTGCCGGTTTCCTTGCTGATGATGAAGATGATGTTGGTTTCACGGCCGTCCATGATGATGTTGTCGGGATGGAAGCGTTCATCGCCGGCATCATACCACTTGTTGGGGCCGAGGGTGGACATGGAGTTGATGTGCATCCAGTCGCCGAGACCGGGAGCGCTGTCGATGAGGGAACCGCCGCGGTAGTTGGGGTTACGGCACATGGCGTTGCGGGCGGCTTCGGAGAAGCCCATTTCCTGCACATGATCGGAGGCCTGCCATTCCCAGATGATTTCGCCGTCCCAGTTCACTTCGTACACGACGTCGTCGAGCAGAGGCTTGTCGGAGATGTATTCGCAGTGAACGTCGCGGTGGCAGAGCACGAGGGTGTTGCCGGACATGGACTGAGGTTCATGGCCGGGAGCATAGTAGCCGGTGGTGCTGCCTTCACGCTGGAAATCGTGGTGCTGACGGGCCATCCACTGGGGCTTTTCACCCGGATCCTCAATGAATTCGGCCTGGTTGAATTCCCACACCACGTTGCCGTCCCAGTCCACCTGGATGAGGTCGACCTGGTCCTGAAGGCCGTACTTGGGGTTGCGGATGCCGCGGCTGCCGAGCAGATAACCGCCGGGGAAGATCTTGTTCGGGAAGCCGTGAACGCCCTTCCAGAGCTTGATTTCCTGGCCGTTCATGTCGATGAGCATGGCGCCCTGGCCCTTGACGGGCATGACGGTATAGCCGTTGTACGCCTTTTCAGGATTGTAAAGGGTAACACCGGTAGGGTAAACTGTAGGATGGCCCATGATAAAACTCCTTTATAAGAGTTAGGGGGGACGTTCCGGGGGCCGAAGCCCCCGGGAGCGGGAAAAGCATTAGAGTACTTCCGGACCCATGAGGGTGTAAGGCAGCCAGAGGGCGATATCCGGGATGAAGGTGATGAGCACCACCGCAAGAATCATCAGGCCCACGAAGGGAACGATGCCCTTGAAGATGGTTTCGATGGGGATACCCTTGGCCACACCGGCAAGAGCGAAGACCACCACGCCCACGGGAGGCGTGATCTGGCCCATTTCCATGATCATGACGGACACCACGCCGAACCACACGGGGTCGAAGCCGAGGGCAACCACGGTGGGGAAGATGGAAGGCAGGGTGAGCATGAGCATGGGGATAACGTTCATCATGCAGCCGAGGATGATGTAGATGACCACGATGATGGCGAAGACCCAGTAGCGGTTGAACGGCAGGGAGACGATGAAGTCGGCCAGCAGGAAGGGCAGACGGGTGGCGGCGAAGAAGTAGCCGAGGATGGCCACGCCCACCATGATGCCCATGATGCGGGCGGTGAGTTCGCCGGTTTCATGCAGAGAGGCGAGCAGGTTTTCCTTCGTCACCTTACGGCGGGCGAGGGCATACAGGAAGGCGCCCATGGCGCCGATGCCGCCGCCTTCGTTGGGAGAGCAGATACCGGCCACGATGCTGCCGAGCACCAGCACGAACAGGGCAAGGATGGGAAGCAGGCCCATGGAGGACTGAATCTTCTCCTCCAGGGTGTACTTGGGGCCGCGGGGAGCCAGCTCGGGATGACGCACGGCCATGTAGTAGATGTAGCCCATGAACATGAGGGCCAGCATGATGCCGGGCACGAGACCGGCCATGAACAGACGCCCGATGGAGACTTCCGTCACGATACCGTAAATGATGAAGCCCGAGCTTGGCGGAATGAGGATGCCCAGCGTACCGCCTGCGGCCAGAGAGCCCGTGGCGAGGGAGGGCGAATACTTGAGGCGCATCATTTCCGGCAGAGACACGGAACCCATGGTCACGGCGGTGGAGAGGGAGTCGCCGCACACGGCGGCAAAGCCCGTGCAGCCTGCAACGCCGGCCATGCCCATGCCGCCGGGCATGTGGCCTATCCACTTGTTGGCGGAATTGAACAGGTCGACGGAAATGCCGGAGTAAAGAATCATGCAGCCCATGAGCACGAAAAGCGGCAGGGCCACAAGGTTGTAGTTGGCGGAAGCGGCGTACGGCGTGGTACCCACGGCGGCCAGAGCGGCGACGATGTTACGGGAAACGGCCACCATGCCCATGGCGCCGATGATGCTCATGGCCCAGGCGATGGGCATACGGATGAACAGGAAGAGGAAGAGCAGGCCGAACGCTATGAGTCCGAGGAAGAGGTTGGAAATTTCGTAGGGGCTTTCACGGTACCAGAAAGGCAGATAGGCCAGCGCAAAGGCAAAGGCGACGCCGAGCACGAAGGGAACATAGTGGCCGGTGCCGATGCACTTGACGCTCTCGCGCAGGAACTGGAACAGCGCCACGACGGCCGTGAGGCAGAGACCCATCACGGGCATCCAGTAGTAGAATTCCAGAGGAATGTAGAGCTCCATGGACTGGGTGCCGAACTTGCTCAGGAAAGCGTCGTAGCTTTCGAAGGTGAGCAGCACCATGACGCCGAGCACCAGAGAGGCCACCGTCATGTCGCACCAGCGCTGCATACTCTTGGACATGCGCTCATAGATGAAGTCGATCATCATGTGACGGTCGTGCAGCTGAAGAACCGCCATGAAGGAGAAGGTGGTGAGCGCCAGAAGATTTTCCTGAAGTTCCAGCGAGCCGGGCACGCTGAAACCGAACAGACGGCAGCATACGTCCACGGTGATGAGCACGGGCAGAATGGCCATGGCCACATAGCTCAGCCAGCTCACCTTGGTGGTCAGTTTTTCAAGAAAGTCATGTATGCTCTGAAAAGCGGGAGAAAGGGAAACTTGTTCTGCCATGGAGACCTCGGCTTTTCACGATCCGCACCCGGGCGGACCGCACAGAAAAGGGTAGCCAGAAAACGTGCCTGTGATGAACGGACGGGAGGGAGACGGAACTCTCCCTCCCGCGACACATTACATCTTGTAGTCGCCGTACTTGCCGGCTCTCATCTCTTCGGTATAGAACTTGGAACGTTCCTGAGCGTACTTGTACACGGCGTCGATGACTTCGGGCTTTTCGCCTTCGCAGGAGGCCTTCCAGTCGTTGACGAACTGGCCGAGAGGCGCAAGGAAGGGAGCGCGTTCCTCATCGGTGAGATAGAAAAAGGTGTGGCCCTGAGATTCCATCCAGGCCGTGTCTTCCTTGGCGCCGTCTTCCAGAGACTTGCCCACGCCGAGCGCCATTTCCATGCCGCCGGTCTGCTTGAGATAGCTCTTCATGTCGTCGGGCATGGAGTCCCACAGGTCCTTGTTCGCTTCCATGGTGAAGGCCTGCACCATGATGTTGAGCATCAGGTGGTACTTGGTGGCTTCGGTGATCTTGTAGGACTTGAGGGGAGCGAGCGGGCAGATGACGCCGTCGCCCATGCCCTTGGACAGGGCAAGATAGGTATCGGGAGAGCTCATGCGGATGGGGTTGGCGCCGAGAGCCTTCACGAGTTCAAGCGCGACGGCGTCCCACACGATGATCTTCTTGCCCTTCAGATCTTCCATGGTCTTGACGGGCTTGAGGGTATGCAGCTGATACGCGGCGGAAGCCCAGGAAGTGAAATGCACGCTGTTGTCGGGAAGTTCGGCACGCGCTTCGGGGAACTTCTCGATGATGTCCTCAAGCACCAGGGAACCCACGATGGCGTTGGGGCACATGCCGGGAATGGCCACCACGTTCAGCAGGTTGTACTTGCCGGGATACACGGAGGGACGAAGCACGCCGAAGTCCACGCGGCCGTCGGTGATGGCCTGAGGAGCTTCGGATTCGGGATACAGGGAGTTGGTGGCAAAGTAGTCGAAGGTCAGCTTGCCGCCGAACTTTTCGTCCGTGGCCTTGAAATAGGGTTCCCAGTAGTTCACCACGGTGGGATGCTTTTCAAGGTAGCTGCCCATGAAGGACAGATGCTTGAACCCCTTGGCGGCCATGGCGGTTCCCGACATGGCCAGCATTCCGCCCACGGCCAGAGCAGCGGCCAGAGCTCCGAATCGTTTCAACATATCCGACTCCTTGTAATGTGAAAATTGTCCTTATACCTGCCGAAAAGCCGTCCCCAGGAACAGCTTCAAAGCCTCATTCATTAGAGTCTTAGTAAAATAAATATCAACCTTAAGTCAATAGGGAAAATTTTTTCCATGGCCTAATTCCATGAAATCATTACCGTAAAAATATCCTTTTCGCAAAAGGCAGCATGATGGAAAAACGCATAAAAATGTCGCTTTCCGGCGTTTCTCCTGGAAAAATCCGCTGCCTTCCCTCCTGAAAAAACAGTCGAAGGGAAGAAAAAGTCATGGAAAACGCCCTATTGGATAAAAAAAGCACGAAGCGCACCGCAGATGAGGGTCCCCCGCTCCCTGCTCCGGGACCTGCGGCCTGACCGGTGCGGGCACGGCTCCCTGCCGCCTGAGGCGACAGGAGCCCCGGACGGCTGCGCCCCGGGGCTCCTGAATTTCCGGCGGACACCTTCCGAGGCTGTCCGCCCGCTCCGAAGCCGCACGGCGTCGGAACCGATGCATCGCGGCCATGCCGCGTCCATGCTAGATCTTGTAGTCGCCGAACGCGCCCGAGCGGACCTGCTCCGTATAGTACCTGCTGCGTTCGCGGGCGAACTTCAACACTTCCTCGACAAGTACGGGGTCCATATTCCCGCACTCTTCCTTCTGCCAAAGATCGGTGAACTTCGCCAGAGGCGCGAGAATGGCGGCACGTTCCTCATCATTGAGATAATAGAAGGTGTGCCCCTGCTTTTCCATCCAGGCGGTGTCGTCCTTCGCCCCGTCTTCCAGAGACTTGCCGCAGGCTTCGGCCATCTTCAGGCCGCCTTCCTGCTTGAGCCAGGCGCGCATGTCGTCGGGCATGGAATCCCACAGGTCCTTGTTCGCTTCCAGGCAGAACGTGTTGACGCCGAGATTCAGGATGAGATGATGCTTGGTGGCTTCGGTGATCTTATAGGAACGAAGAGGGGCCAGCGGGCAGAGCACGCCGTCGGCCATTCCCTTGGAAAGCGCGAGATACGTGTCGGGAGAACTCATGCGGATGGGATTGGCGCCGAGAGCCTTCACATATTCCAGAGTGGTGGCATCCCAGGCAATGATCTTCTTGCCCTTCAGTTCTTCCGCATTGCGGATGGGCTTGAGGGAATGAATCTGATACGCGGCGGAAGCCCACGAAGTGAAATGTACGGAGTTCGGCGGAAATTCATCGCGCACGGCCTGGAACTTCTGGATGAGTTCCTCGGCCACCATGCTGCCCACGATGGCATTGGGGCACATGCCGGGCAGCGCCACCACGCCGAGCAGATTCATTTTGCCGGGAAAAACGGAGGGGCGTACTTCGCCGATGTCCACACGGCCGTCGGTCACGGCGGCAAACGCTTCCGATTCGGGATACAGGGAGTTGGTGGAGAAATAGTCGAAGGAAAGCTTGCCGTTGAACTGCTTTTCGGCAGCCGCGATGAAAGGCTTGAACACGTTCACCGTGGTGGGGTGCTTCTCCATGTAGCCGCCCATGAAGGACAGATGCTTGAACCCCTTGGCCGCCACGGCGGTTCCGGTAAAGGCCAGCATTCCGCCCATGGCGAGAACCATGGCCATCACTCCGAACTTTTTCAGCATATGCAAGCTCCTTTTTGTGAATTTTTTACCGATTTTTTCACCAACAAAAAACAGCGTCACGGCCTTTTTCCCGTGTATGATTTTTATAGTAGGGAAGCCAGCCCCCCGTCAACAGGAAAATTCCCGCCATCCCCTGTCTCCCTTGAATTTTCCGCCTCCGCAGGCCGGAAGGACGCTGAAGAAGATTCCGGCGGAAAACTCCTTTCTCCCGGACAGAAAAACCTGAACGGACCCTCTTATCGTGCTTTTTATCACAATACCTGTTTTCCCGTTCTTTCCTCAACCAACACTCCGTCACCCGGCGACCTTCTTCTTGTAAACATGCCTTTCATCCTCCCCCTGCCGCATGGCGGAAGCTTTCATTTATACGGTCCGCAGGCACATCTTGCGGAAGCGGCGCCGCTTTCCCCTGCGGCCGACGGCCCATGAGGAGAAAAACGCAAAAACGACACGGCCGCATTTCCCGTGCGTTTCCGCCTTTCCGGGAAACGGAAAACCTCTTCCCCTCCGATGCGGACCCGTGCCCGGACTCGCCTTCCGCATTCGTTCCGCGTGCGCCTCCCCTCCCCGAAGAAAACTCACTCAAGGGGGCCCGTCATGCAACATTCCCCGCCGTCATGCCTCAAAACGCAGCGGCCCGGCGCGTCCGGCGCAGCATACGCCCTCTTCCGCCTCCGCCGGACGAAGGATACAAAAAAACCGGCGCAAGGCCGGTTTTTCTTCTGCTTCAAGGCCGGAATCTATTCCGCCACAGGCTCGTAGTAGCAGCGCTTGGGGGAATGAATCTTGCCCGCCTTCTTCAGCTCGGCGCAGGCCTTGGACACTTCCTTGGAATCCACGCCGAGAATCTTGGCAATATCGCCGGGGCGGACGGGCTTTCCGGCTTCCTTCATGGCTTTGAGAACCTGATCTTCCATGCTAATCTCCTTTTTTGTACGGCGCATGAGCTGCGCCTGAGCCCTGCTTGTAGCCTTTCTCCCGACAAAAGGCAAGACTTATCAGGAAACATTCCTGATTATTTTTTCATCTCCGGCGGGCGAACCCCTGCGCAAGGCGGAGACTTCGCGCTTCCGCCGCAGAAAGGACAACGCGGAAAGCCGGTTCCGCGCCGAAAACGCCCCGCTTCAACACGGCAGCTCCGTGCTGCGGCCGATATGAGTATGGTATGAAGCTCTCCCTTCTTTTCACGGCATCGGCCCTGGCCCTGCTTTTTGCCTGCACACCCAAAGTGCCCGTATCGGGGCATACGGAACTTCCGGGCAGGCCGGGGCCAGCCTATATTCAGTGGCTTGAGGAACAGGCATGTCTGCGCAGGGCTGGGGAAGTGACCTCTGTCGTAAGCGGCTCCTCCCTGAACTGGCGCTGCGGTTCGCGCACGTCGCTTCTGCCCCAAACGGCAGGAACATGGTTCCGGGCCTCCCCCGCGCTTACGGCATGGACGGGGCAGGGTTCCTTTCTCTCCGCGCTCGCCAGGAAGAACACGGCGGAAGAACTTGCCTCTCTGGGCATACGGGGCCTCTATCTGTCCGGCATGGCCGACACCGGCGACGAATGGAAGGGGCGTTCCCCGGCCTGCGGACTGGGAGAGGATGCCACGGGGCTTTCCCTCGGCAGGACGGCAGGCGGCAATGAAGAATACGACGCTCTGCTCGCTTCCCTTGCCGGAGCGGAGCTCCTCGCCGGCGGAACGATGCCGCCCGCCCACACCGGCATGGGGCCGGACTTTTTCCTTGCCCTGCGCGCCGTGCGCGACTACCCCGGCCTGTATGCCATGCTGGAAGTTCCCGGTGAACTGCAGCATGTTCTGCCGGACCTTGCGCCGCAGGAGCAGGCCGCCCTTTCTTCCGCCGAAACGGACGCGCTCGCCGCGCGGGGCCTCATGGCGCCCGCCCTCGTGCAGGATGCGCCGGGTTTTGCGGAGGAGGCGCGGGGCTGGGCGGCCACAGGACCCGTCGTCGGGGTGGACGGCGTGAAAAGGCGCTGGATATACCGCTGGTACGCCAGCCCGGAACGGCCCGTTCTGTACTGGGACGACCCTTCCGGCGCGGCGAGACGCATCATGGAGGCGGCGCTCATCGAACAGGCGGGACTTCGTCATCAGGCTCTCGTCGGTCTCCACGCGGCGGCATGGATGGGGCTGGACGCCGTCTCCCCCGGTGAGACTTCCACCGCAAAGGATAATCTTGAGCCGGGCCTTTCGGCCCTGAGCACCCTTTCGCGCAACGCACACCGTTACGGCGCGGCCCTGCTCATGGAAGATTCCCTGCCCATGGAACGCCTGGCCGCCCTCCAGCGCTCAGGCGTGGACTTCTGCTTCGACTCCGTGCTCTTTCCCTCCCTGGAAAAATCCCTGCTGCTGCAGAATGCGGACCCCGTGCGGCGGAGTCTGCGCCGCTCGCTGAGGCTCGGCGTGGATCACAAGGCGCTGTGGCGCGCTGCCGCGGACGGGCTGCCCCGCCGTGCCGGGGAAGCGCTGCTTCCCCTCATGCCGGAAGGCTGGGCTTCGCTTCTGACGCCGCAGCACGGACAGGAGAAAGCGCCCCGCATCAGCGCCCCCGCTCTTGCCGCCGCAAGCCTGCGCCTCCCTCCCGGCAAAGCGCCGGAGCAAACGCCCGCATACGCCGTGGAGGACGCCCATATGCTCCAGATAGCGGCGCGGGCCTTTCTGCCGGGGCTGCTCATGATTTCCGGTTCCGATCTTTCGGGAGCCCTGCCGCTGGGAGAGGACTGGCCCGCCACGCCCCCGCTCTGGCAGATGGACCCCGTCCCCGCAAGCCGCCGGGGCCTGCCCTCCGGCCTCGCTCTGTACCGCCGCCCCGGCAGCGACGCGAAAGACAGGCTGAGAACCATGATCACCGCCCGGGAAAACTGCGGCATCTCCAAGGGAAGGCTCACCCTCGTGCCGGACTGCGCGGAGCAAAGCGTACTCGTCACGGTAAGCGTGCTTCCCTCCGGCGCAAGTCTGGTCTTCTTCGGCAACTTTTCGGAGAACGGCACGACCGTTGCCCCGGAATTTTCCCTGTGGGACGGCGCATCCTCAAGGGTCGATCTCCTTACCGGAAAAACCGTTTCCCCCGGAAAGGTGACGCTTTCTCCCCTGGGATGGAGGGCGGTTCTGCTGCGCTGACCCCTGCCGCGGCCCCGGAGAAACGCCGACGCGCGGAAAAGCGCATGAAAAATCGCCCGGAATACGGCGCGGGGCTTGCGCCGCCGTGGATATTTTGGGATACTTTCCACACTTGTCGACAGGTTTGAAGACCTTTTATGAACCTCAGCGGAGCCCGCCATGGACGAAAAGATAGAACGCACCGAACAGGACAAGGAAAAATTTTCCGCAGGCAACGACACTCCCGCCGCTCAGGAAACGGAAGCCCCCGCAAAGGAGGAGACCCCCGCCCCCGAGACCCCGCAGGCCGGGGAACCTGCGACGGAAGTCAAGGCGGAAGAATCTCCTGAACAGGGGGAAAACACGCCGCAGCCGGAAACGACGGAAACGCCCGGAGAAGAAGCGAAGGCGGCGGAAGATACTCCGCTGAAGCTCGCCGAACCCGTGAAAAAGCGCAAGGTCGTCCGCAAAAAGTTTTCCGCTGCGGCGGCGCCGGAAACGCCTCCGGCCCCGCCCTCCGGCCCCGCCGCAAAGGTATTCGACGCGCTCTCCTATGCGGGCCTGCCCCTGCTCATCGTACTTGCCGCCGCCATGACCTTCCTTGAAGTCTGGCAGGTGCGCGATCTGTGGTTCTCGGATGAGGTGCGCCTTGCCGACGCCTTCATGAATCTCCGCAACGGCGACTGGCTCATGCTCACCCTGAACGGCATACCCTACCCCGACAAGCCGCCGCTCTATTTCTGGTTCATGGAAGCGCTGTGCAGGATTCCCGGCGTCACCATGCCCATGGTCTTCTTCCTGGCCGTGGCCGTTTCCCACGCGCTGTTCATCGGTTCCATCTGGCTGCTGGCGCGGGGCACGGGTCACGACAGGCGCGAGGCCTTCGCCTCCGGTCTTGTGGCTCTGAGCTGCCTCTACATCAGCGGCGCGGCCTGCTATCCCCGCATGGACCTTCTTTTCGCCGCCGTGGTCACGCTGGGCATGACGTGCCTGTACCGCGGCTGGATCAAGTCCTTCGCACCGTTCTGGCTCACGGCGGGCTTCGTGCTCATGGGCGTGGCCACGCTCATCAAAAGCCCCCTCGGCATCGCCTTCGCCGTGGCTGCGAGCATTCTTTTCCTCTTCTGGCGCGGCACTCCCGGCCGCCTGAACGGACGCGACGGTCTGCCGGGCTTTCTGCTCATGCTTCTTGTGGTTGCCGCCTGGCTCGGCGCCCTCTACCTTGAAGGGCATCAGGACTATCTGCGCGACATGCTGGGCACGCAGCTTGCCGGCCGCGTACTGGAAGGCGGCCATCATGCAGAGCCCTGGTGGTACTACCTGGCCGCCATTCCCGTCATCTGGGCCCCCTGGGTGCTCATCATCCTGTTCGTGAACTGGTTCGCCGCGCTGCGCGGCATTCCCGGCGCGTGGAAATCCCGCAGGGAAAACGGCGGCTCGAGCTGGCTGTGGATATGGTTCTTCTCCGGCGCCGCCATGCTTTCCTGCGTACAGGCAAAAATGGCCGTCTACGCCCTGCCTCTGCTTGCGCCCCTCGCCGTACTCACCGGCCGCTCGCTGCTCCGCCTCACTCCCGGCCGCAGCCGCTGCTTCTTCAGCCTTGTTTCCGCCGTGCTGGCCGTAGCGGGCCTCGCCCTCGTGCTGGTGGACGTGTTCCCGATGCTCCGTCCGTACATCGGCGGCTTCCTGCCCCCGGTCCCGGCCATGGCCGATCCCTGGCTGGAAGCGCTGGAAGGCGTCATGTACATGGGCGGCATCCTCGTGCTGCTCGCCGTGGTGCTGCTCTTCTTCACCCGCCTCTCCCTGCCCGGCGGCGCGCTGCTCGTCACCGCCGTGGGCATGGTGCTGCTGCTCCAGCCCTATCACTTCTTCGTGGCTCCCTCCATGGACAAGCTTCTCAGCCCGCGCTCGCAGGCCGTCGCCATGGCCGAAAAGGTGAAGGAAGGCTACGCCCCGGCCGCGTTCCACGTCTATCCCGGAGCCTATGCCTGGCATATCAATGAGATCATCCCCTCCGAAGGAAAGCGCATCTCCGTGCCCGATCTCGCCAATGAAAAAGCGCGCGACGCATGGCTGAAGGAGCACCCCAGAGCCGTCATGGCCATGCCCGAAGCCGACTGGAAGGCATGGGCCGACAAGCCCGCCGGAGCGAAGACCGTACTCACGGCGTGGATGGTGCACAAGCCCTATGTGGTAGTGACCGTCGACGCCGCCCCCGCCCCTGCGGAAAGCCCGGCCGTGCAGGAAGTCCCCGCCGAACCCGCCGCCGACCCTGCAGAACAGGCCCCCGCTCAGGACGCTCCGGCGGAAGCTCCCGCTCCTGAAACCGCGACGCCTGCCGCCGAGGCTCCCGCCGAAGCCCCGGTTCCGGTTGAAGCTCCCGCTCCAGCCCCCGCCCTGTAAACAAAGCCCATGCCCGGCGCGACGGCAGGTCGCGCCGGGCATGTTTTTTCCGCACAGGCAGAACCTCAACCCGGACATATCATCATGACCTATCTCGCCCTTCTCTTCTGTGTCGCTCTGGCCTTCCTTCTCGGCGCCGTCCCCTTCGGACTGGTCATCGCCAAAACCTTCAAGGGCATAGACCCGCGCAAGGCGGGGAGCGGCAACATCGGTTCCACCAACGTCGCCCGGCTCTGCGGTCTGCCCTGGGGCATACTCACGCTTTTCTGCGACATCATGAAGGGCCTGCTGCCCGTGCTGCTGGCCGTGCATCTGCTGCCCTCCGCCTACATGCAGAGCGCCGTGGCTCTTGCGGCGGTAACGGGACATGTGAAATCCCCCTTCCTCGGCTTCCGCGGCGGCAAGGGCGTGGCCACCACCATAGGCGCGCTCCTGCCCCTGGCCTTCTGGCCGCTTCTCTGCGCCGTGCTCTGCTGCGTGGCCGTCATTGCCGTCACACGCTACGTTTCCCTCGGATCCATGGTCATGTCGGTTTCGCTCATCCTGTTCTACGCCCTGTTCGGCCGCTTCGACCTGGTGCCTCTCGCGGTCATTCTCTGCGCCATGATAGTATGGGCGCATCGCGCCAACATCGGCCGCCTTGCAAGGGGTGAGGAAAGCAAATTCCTTGCAGGAAAAAAGCGGTAAAATCCATAAAAAAAACCTGTGCATTGCAACAGCGGTAATACTGGACCTTCATCATCTTCTATGCTACGTTGCTTTTTAAGAGCAAAAGACCGTATGGTCCGATGTCTTTGCGTCCCATGAACGCGGGGCCACCCCGCTCCCGGCCTGGCCGGGGAAGGAATTGCTTATGCAGATCGAAGTTGTTTTCCGTAATCTCACCCCTTCCGATCCCCTGAAGAACTACGCCCTCAAGCGTTTCCAGAAGATAGACCGCATGGTCGGAGATGAGGCGGCCAAGCTTCTGGTCACCCTTTCCATGGAAAGCAACAGGCCGAAAGTCGACCTTCTGCTCACCGGGCAGGATCTGAACTTCGCCGCCAGTGAAAAGAACGACGACATGTACGCCGCCATCGACCTGTGCAACGACCGCATCGGACAGCAGCTCCGCAAGGCCAGCGAACGCCGCAGCCAGATCAACCGCGACACCATGGTGAACTCCCTCGGCGAAGCCGACGAATAGCTCGCCCCTTTTCCCCTTTTGAATTCCGCCCCCGGTCGCAACGCCGGGGGCTTTTTTGTCCGTGCTCGTGCTCCGCCCCGCTGCCCTGAAGGAAGAGAAAAATTCCCGTTTTTCCGCATCGCGGATGCACCGCGAACGCCTGAAATTTTTTACGTGACAAGCGAAGTCAAACAAAGTATTCTCTTCGCTCTATGATTTTGGAGGCTTCAAATGAGTCACGAAATAGATACGCACATCATGACGGTCGGCAAGGCCAAAATAGACAATCCGGCCATAGGGCCTTATGTCGACGATACTCCCATTCCCTTCTACCTTGACGCCGAACACGGCGGAGAAGACGTTCAGGGTCTTGAAGGCGCTCCCGTTTCCATCGAGCAGGCGGGGCCCCGCCAGCACGTCTACTATGATCCCGGCAAGACCAAGGCCGCCATCGTCACCTGCGGCGGCCTCTGCCCCGGCCTCAACGACGTCATCCGCGCCGTGGTTCTGGAATCCTACTACGGCTACGGCGTGCGTTCCATCCTCGGCATCCGCTACGGGCTTGAAGGCTTCATTCCCAAGTATCACCACGACATCATGGAACTGACGCCGCGCAACGTGTCCGAAATCCACACCTTCGGCGGCACCATTCTCGGTTCCTCCCGCGGCCCGCAGAGCGCCGAGGAAATCGTGGACGCGCTGGAAAGGATGAACGTCAACATCCTGTACATCATAGGCGGCGACGGCACCATGAAGGCCGCTGCGGCCATTCAGGAAGAAATCTTCCGCCGCAATCTGCACACCTCCGTCATCGGTATTCCCAAGACCATCGACAACGACATCAACTTCGTGCCCAAGTCCTTCGGCTTCGACACCGCCGTGGACGTGGCCACCTCCTCGCTGCGCTGCGCCCATACCGAAGCCATCGGCGCGCCTTACGGGGTGGGCCTCGTCAAGCTCATGGGCCGCGAATCCGGCTTCATCGCCGCTCAGGCCACGCTGTCGCTGAACATCGTCAACTTCGTTCTCGTGCCTGAAGTGCCCTTCAAGCTCGAAGGCGAAGGCGGCCTGCTCCCCGCTCTGGAAGAACGCCTGCGCAACCGTTCCCACGCCGTCATCGTCGCGGCCGAAGGCGCCGGGCAGGATCTGCTTACCGCCAGCGGCAAGACCGATGCTTCCGGCAACCGCGTCCTCGGCGACATCGGCCTCTTCCTCCAGAAGTCCATCAAGAACTATTTCGCCACCAAGGACATGGACGTCACCGTCAAGTACATCGACCCGAGCTACATCGTGCGTTCCGTGCCCGCCAACACCAACGACAGGGTCTACTGCGGCCTCCTCGGCAGAAACGCCGTGCACGCCGCCATGGCCGGCAAGACCAACATGGTGGTGGCCCGCCTCATGGACCGCTTCGTACACCTGCCGCTTCAGCTCGTCACGCGCCGTCGCCGCCAGATAGACATCAAGTCCAACTACTGGCGTTCCGTCATCGCCACCACGGGCCAGCGTCTCGCCTAAAAGGCGACGTCTTATGGTGCGCATCACGCGCCGGAGGCCCCCGCAGCAGAACGCTGCGGGGGCCTTTTCCTTTCCTGCGGACAGTTCTTCTTGCGAAGAGGGGCCAAATAGCCGATGATGGTTGAAGGGAGAATGCCCTCCCGGACAACCCCGTTTCCCATGAGCGAATTTCGACAGATCAAGGCGTCCGCCGGGTCCGGCAAGACCTATACCCTGACCAGTACCTTCCTCTCCCTGCTGGCCGGATCTTCCGGCGCGTCGTGGAGCCGCCCGCCCTCCGGCTGCGCCCTTGCCGAAGAAGACTGCTACGGCTGGCAGGAGATTCTTGCCATCACCTTCACCAACAAGGCCGCCGCAGAAATGCGTGAACGCCTGCTTCAGCGCCTGAAGACCATGGCCCTCGCTTCCAGAAAGGACGCGAAGGACGCCTTCTGGAAGCCCGCCAGAGCCCGCGAAACCGTGGACATGCTCATACGGAGCTACGGTTCCCTGAACATCCGCACCATCGACAGCCTGCTGCACCTCATGGTGCGCCTTTCCGCGCTGGACTTCGACCTTTCCCCCGACTTCGAGCCGCGCTTTTCCGACGAGGAGATCACCGGTCCCCTGTTCGACGACATGGCCGAACGCGCCCGCACGGACGAGGAACTCGGGGCCATTTTCCGCCGTGCCTGCCGCCAGATGCTGCGTTCGGAAAAGGTAAGGGGCTTTCTTGCGGGGGAACGCATACGCGACCGCGTGACGGCCATGGTATCCCTCATGCTTGCGGCGGACGGCTGGAGCGTCCGCGATCTTGCCTCCCCCGAAGAAGCGGAGGAACATTTTCAGGAAATTCTCCGCGGCATACAGAACGACGCGCGGGAACTGCGCGCCCGCCTGGAACAGGAGGAGCTTTCCGCATCCAAACACTTTCTGAACGCCCTCACGGCCTGCATAGAATGCGGCGGCCGCGCCTCGAAGCTCCCCTTCTCCTCCGCCATGCTCCAGAAGGAAAGCTTCGACGACTGCCTGCTCAAGGCATCAAAAGGCCGCGCCGGACTTGCCCTGCACGCCCTGTATGAAAGCATACGGGACGACATGCGGCATCTTCGCGTGCTCATGGGGGCCCGCCGCCTCATGCCCTTTGCGGAACTGGCGCAGGCCGTGTATTCCAGGCTGGAAGACGAGGAACGCCGCACGGGCATCATTGCCGCCTCGCAGGTACCGAGGCTCGCCATACGCGCCGCGGACGACAGCGAAGGCGTGAACGAACTCTTCTGCCGCCTGGGCGCGCGGGTGCGCCACATGCTCATCGACGAATTTCAGGATACCAGCCGCGACCAGTGGATGGCTCTTCAGCCTCTGGCGGAGGAAGCTCTCGCCAAAAACGGTTCCCTCACCATCGTGGGCGACGTGAAGCAGGCCATCTACGGCTGGCGCGGCGGCGACGCCGCCCTCTTCGACGAACTCGTCCGCAAAGGCTCTCCTCTGCTCTCCCTGGCGGGGCAGCCCACGCTGGAAACCCTGCCCTTCAACTGGAGAAGCCGGAAAAGAATCGTAGCCTGGAACAACGCGCTGTTCTCCCCCCTCGGAAACATGGAGGTGGCGCGGGAGCTGCTGCGTCCCCTTGCCGAAGGCGATGCGGAACTGCTGAACGAGCAGGCCGCGCTGCTGTGCGAAGCCTTCGACCGCGCCGCCCAGAGCGCGGAAAAATGCCGTTCCGGCGGCTTCGTAAAACTGAGCAGACTGGAAAAGGGCCGGGAGGAGGAGCGTCTCTCCCGTCTTCTGCCCGACATGGTGGAAAAGCTGGGATGCTCCCATTCTCTGGGAGACATCTGCATACTCACGCGCAACAACGAACAGGCGGCCAAGGCCTCTTCGTGGCTCATGGCGCGCCACATTCCCGTGGTGACGCAGGGGAGCCTGCTTCTGGCAGAGCAGCCCGTCATTGCGGGCATCGTCAGTCTGCTGCGCTTTCTGAACGACCCGGAAGACGATATCGCCTTCTGGTCCGCCCTGCTCTGCGAAGAGCTGCTCCCCCCGCTTCCCCATAAGGATGCCTTTCTTACCGGTACGGACCTTCTCGACTGGGCGGCCCGGCGTCCGCGCAGAAGAAGCATGGCTGCGCAGTTCTCCCAGGATTTTCCCGAAGCATGGGAGGCAGTGTTCGCCCCCCTGCACGACAACGCGGGACTGCTCACCCCTTACGACGCCGTCATGGAAATCGTGGAGCGCTGGAACGTCATGGAACGCCGCCCCGAAGCGGAAGGCTTCGTGCGGCGCTTTCTGGAAGTGCTCTTCTGTGCGGAGGAGGCGGGAATTTCCGACCTTTCGGGCTTCCTCGACCTCTGGGACGAAAGCGGCAGTCAGGAAAAGGCCCCTCTGCCCGAAAGCATGGAAGCCGTGCGCATCATGACCATGCACAAGGCCAAGGGGCTGGAATTCGATGTGGTCATTCTGCCCTGGCTCAACTTTTCCCTGGGCCGGGCCTCCGACGACAAGGCCCTGTTCTGGAAAAGCCGGGGCGTCGGTCTGCTCGCTCCTCTGTGCAGGGAAATGGGCCGCCCCTGGCTCAAAGACCGCATGGATACGGCCCGAGAATCCCTGCATCTCATCTATGTGGCCATGACGCGGGCCGTAAGCGAACTCTACTGTTTTCTGCCCGATGCCTCCGACGGCCCGGTCTCCCTCATGCTCGATACGCTCATCTCCCGCCAGACGGACGTGCTGAAGGAAGAGGGCGACGACCTTTACTGGGGGGACAAGCCGAAGGCTCCCGCGGAAGAGACTCCCCGCCCCGCCGCAGAAAGCGCCGCGCCTGCCGCCCCCGCGCCCGAAAACACGGTGATGCCCCCGGAAAAAGCAGATACCGAAACGCAGGAAGAGCAGGAGGATGCCTGGCGGCCCATGGGCTGGCTGCCGCGCCTGCGCATTTTCAAAAACGATCTGGAAGACTGGACGTTCACGGCAAAACGGCGCGGTACGCTCATCCATCACTGTCTGGAAGGCCTTCAGATTTCCGGCGTGGGAGAAGCTTCGGCAAGGCGCGATGCCGCCCTCGCCGCCGCGCGCGGCATATCCACCTTCCCTCTGCCCGTACCCGACAGGGAAAACGTGCAGAAAGAAGTGGAAGACTGCCTCGCCTGGTATGCCCGTCTGCCGGAAACGCCGCACTGGCTGGCCTTCGGCACGCCGGAACATTCCCTGCTGGATGGAGAAGGCAGGCAGTTCCGCGTCGACCTTCTGGTGGACGACGGCAAGGAACTCATCGCCGTGGAGTATAAAACCGGCACCTCCGGCGACCTGCCCGCAGACGGGCACAGGCAGCAGCTTCTGCATTATCTGGACCTTCTGGAAAAGGCCATGGGACAGAAGGCGCGCGGCGCGCTCGTCTACCTCGACCGCCGCGAAATTTTCCCGATTTTCCCCGGAGACAGCCATGACTAGCCGCCAGCGCACCTTCAGTCCCTTCCGTATTGTCCCCTGGGACGACGACTTCATGCAGCGCGTGCACGAGCTTGCCCACGATATGACCGGAGGAAAACCGGGCAAGGCGATCATCGTGTTCCCGCTCAACCGTCCCCGCCGCTATCTGCTGGACATCTATAAAAAGGAAGCGAAGGCACCGCTTCTTCTGCCGCACATCGTCAACGTGAGCCAGCTCATCGAAACCTGCATGGAAAGCTGGACGCGCACCGTACCGCGCATGGCGGGCACGCTGGATCAGGTGGCCGTGCTCAAGGACTGCCTGCTTGAGATCGGTCTGGACGAAGAGCGGGAAACGCCGCTGACAAAACTTGCCCGGAGCCTTCACGATGAAGACGGCATGGCCCGCTTCTTTCCCTGGGGCGTACGCCTCGCCCGCCTCCTGGACGAATGCGCCATGCACATGGTGGAGGCGGAAGATCTGCTCCATGTGGACGACATGGTGGCCCCGTATGCGGTAACGCTTCTGGGGAGCCTTGGTCGCATACAGGAACGCTGGCGCGCTCTTCTGCGCGGCCGGGGCATGAGCACCGCAGGTCTGGAAGCGCAACATGCGGCGCAGCTTGCCGGCGCCGGCCCCGACCTTCCCCTCAGGCTTCAGGGGCGCAGAATCATCATCGCGGGCTTTGTGCGGCTCACCCGTGCGGAAGATTGCCTTTTCCGCTATCTGTGGGAGCGCGGAGCCGCCGTCTGCCTGCATACCGATCCGGGCATTCTTTCCGGCGGCGGGCACTGGAGCTGCGTCGACCACAAGGAATGGCTCTCCCGCTGGAAGGCGCGGGGAGAGCTCTTCGGAGAAAGCCGCAACCGCGAGCCGCATATCCATTTTTATGCCGGGTATGATCTGCATTCCCAGCTTCGCGCCCTGAAAAGCGAGCTCACGGCAAGACCCTGCCGCGAGGAACGGCGGGCCGTGGTCATCTCCCACGATTCGCTGCTCATGCCCACGCTTCACCATATTCCCGAAAAGAGCATCAACATTTCTCTCGGTTATCCTCTGCAGCGTTCCCTGCTCGCCCAGCTTGTGGAAAGACTGCTCGACACGCGGCGCAGCATGGATGAAGAGGGGCGCGTGCACTGGAAAAGCCTCATGGCGCTCATCCGTCATCCCTATGTGCGTATGCTGGGTACGGAGGGAGAAGACGGCGCCATCCTGTCCCTGCGCCCCTTTCTCTCCCGTATGGAAGGCACGCTCCGCCGGGGCGGCCGCATGGTGGACGCCCTTACCTGTGCCTCCGACCTGGTGGACGACATTCTGGGAGATCTGGAAGGCGGCCCTCTCGCGGAAGGACTCTGCGAGGAAAACGGCCGTCTTCTGGAAAAGACCATGCGCGTGCTGGTGGAAGACTGGCGCAGCGTGACGACGCTGGAAGAGACGGCAGCCTGCCTGCGTTCGCTCTGCGCGCTGCTTCTGGAACACGGGCGGCATATCTGGCCGCGTTTTCCGCTGGACGGGGAATGCCTGGCAAGGCTCATGCAGAACGTCATCCCCGCCCTTGCCGACAACGCCATGACCAAAGAGCGCCTTTCGCAGGATTCGCTCTTTGCCATCGTGAGGGAAAGCCTTGCCGAACAGCGCGTGCCCTTCGAGGCCGACCCGCTTACCGGCCTGCAGATACTGGGCACGCTGGAAACCCGTCTGCTGCATTTCGACCGCGTCTATATGCTGGACGTTACCGAAGATGCCCTGCCCGGCGCGCCCGCACGCGATCCTCTCCTGCCCGACAGCCTGCGCCCCATGCTGGGCCTGCCGGACAACAGCCGCCGTGATGTTCTCGCAGCGCACACCTTTCACCGGCTCATCGCCGGGGCGAAGGAGGTTTTCCTCTACTGGCAGGAGGGCGTGCAGAGCGGCGTCATGGACGGCAAGAAACTCCGTTCCCGCCTGGTGGAGGAATGCATCTGGCGTGTGGAGCAGCGCGCGGGGCACATGCTCCGCCCCGGCGAAGAGCCGCTGCTTGCCGCGGCCTTTCCCATGGCGGAACCGCCCATGCCCGGGGAAGCGCCCATCGTGCGTACGCCCGCCATGAACGAACGTATGCTGGATATCCTCAGCCGCAAGATATCCCCCACGGCGCTGGACGCCTACCTTTCCTGCCCCGCCTTCTTCTTCCGCAAATATGCCTGCACGCTGCGCGAGGCGGAAGAAGTCATGGAAGGGGACGATCACCTCGGCGTGGGCATCATGCTCCATTCCGTACTGCTCCGGGCCTTTCAGCCCTTCCTCGGCAGGGCGGTGAAAACGGGGAGCATACCGGCGGAAGAGCTGGAAAAGCTTTTCCATGAGGAACTTGCCGCGAGCAGTCTCACCCTCAATCTCCCCGCACAGAGCCGCTTCATGCTGGAGGCCGCAGGCCCCTCACGCCTGAAGGACTTTGCCGCGCATCAGCCCGACGTGCTGGAGCTCATGGCGCTGGAACACAATGTTTCCGCCATGATAGAGGAAGGCGGACGCCGCTTCATGCTGGAAGGCAAAATCGACAGACTGGATCGCCGCGCTCCCGGACTGGTCATTCTCGACTACAAAAGCGGCAGTACGAGCCGTCAGCCGCATCCCTCCTTCTGGGGCGATGAAGAACTCTGGAACGCCATGGAGCACTGGCAGCCCGGCCTGACCGATCCTCTGCCCGAACTTGCCCGTACGCTGCCCAGCGTGCAGCTTCCCTGCTATGTATACCTGTGTATGCACGATCCTTCCCATGCCGATACGCTGCGCCGCGCCCCGCTCTGGGATGCGGCTCTGGTGCAGCTTGCCGACAGAGGCGATGAAATTCCCCTGCTCGGCGACGGCATCGACAATGAAACGCGCAACATCATCATGCAGGAACGCATTCCCGCCCTTCTGCGCTTTCTGCTGCGTCACATGGCCACGGCCACGGAGTTTTCCCTCCGCCGTACGGAACGCTGCGCCCGCTGCCCGTATCAGAGCTGCTGCCGCTGACAGGGAAAACTCTCCGTCTTTTCTCCGCCGCTCCCGCCCGGAGGAAGCCCTTCCCGAAAAAAAAACGGGCGCTCCGGTAACGGCCTGCCCGGGCACGGGAGTGCCGCCTGCCGTATCAGGCGCGACTTTTCGCGTCCTTGTCCAGCATATCCGCAAGGATATCACAGGTACGCTGCGTCATTTCCCTGCATACGGAAACAAAGAGTCCCTTTTCCGCAGCCTCGCGCATCACGCCGGGCTGCGTAATATCCATGCCGAGCATGTCCCTGCACATGCGGTGCGGCTGCTTTTCGGAAAAACGCCGCTCGAATTCCGCGACCTTTTCCAGAAGAACGGGCTTTTTAAGCTTTCCTTCCTCCATGGTGTCCGCACTGCCGTAGTAAAGCCCCAGCACAAGATGCGCGCCGCTGATGCAGCCGCAGATTTCGGCGTGCCCCATGCCCGTGCCCAGCGCAGAGGCCATGCCTATGGCCTGCGCATCGCTTATGCCGAGGCGCGAGGCACAGTGCAGGCACACCGTCTGCGCGCAATATCCAAAACGTGACGGAGCAGCCATATCTCTCCCCCTTATTACGGTTCATGGCCCCGCCTCTGACGGCAAAGGCCGGAAACATCTCCGGGAAAACGCCCGTCTCCCCGCTCATGCTTCCCGTTCTCCGGCTCCCGGGCGTGCCGAACGGGAAAAGGCATAGCCGTACTGCGTGAACATCGCCCGGGCATCCTCCACGGAAAAGCCCCTCCATTCTCCCGGCACTTCCGCATCCGCACGGGGCACGGCGCCCGTTTCCACCACCAGAACGTTGGCCCCCCACGACACCGCAAGAGCCGACGGCGGATGCACGCAGACATGCTCCGTGCGCGTGCCTCCGCAAAGGCGCACCACGGCTGCCACCAGGGCAAGACGTTCCTCCGGCACTTCCTCCCGGCCTTCAAAGGGCGTACCCGGCACATGGCTTCGGGCCATGACGCCGCTGATCGCAGCCCCGGAAGACAACGCCGTCAAAAATGCGTCGGCAATCTCCTCATTGCCGTGTTCCACGCCCAGAGGCTCCACCAGACAGGCCAGCGTCATGCCTTCCGCCCCTATGCTCTTCAACGCGGCGCGGCGCTCAACAGGATCAAAGGGCGTGTCTCTGCCCTCGCCGAGGCGCAGGGCATGGTACATGACTTCCACCCCGGCAGCCTTCAGCCTCCGTATGTCTTCCGTATTCTTCTGCCCCGTATTCGCCGCCAGCACGCAGCGTTCCGGCAAAAGAGCGCGGGCCTCCCTCGCCAGAGCAGAAAGGCGTTCCAGCCCGTAGTCTTCCGTGGTGCGGAGCACCAGCCAGGAGGCCCCCTCAAACGCATAGCGGCATACCGCTCCCAGAATTTCCCCCCGCGTCCATTCATGGGCCTTCCGTACCACGCCGAAGGCTTCCCCGAAGGCGCAGAACGCGCAGTTCATGGGGCAGGGAGCGCAGTCCACCCCTACCGCCGCCCACACACGCGCCGTATCATGGGCCACCTCTCGTGCCATGCCCCGGGCAAGACGTCCCAGAAAGGCGGCTTCGGGAGAATGGGGCGCATAGGAAAGCAGGCGCAGCACGTCCTCACGAAGGGGCATTTTTCCGGCCAGCGCACGTTCCCTCACCTTTTCCATGAAGGCGCGCTCCCCGGCCGGACAGTCATCCCGCGAAGCTTCGCACTCCTCTTGCACCGTCAGAAGAAAACGCATGACCCGTTCCAGATGATCCCGGTTCCGGGACAGGGAATCGATCCAGCGGTTCAGGCACTGACGCCCCCTCCCGGTCACGACGTACTTTCTGCGCGAGGGCCCTTCCCCCCTGTCGCTGATGCTTTCCAGCACGCCGTTCTGCTCCATCTCGCGCAACATGCGGTAGCAGCCCGTCATATCAGGCTTCCGGGAACCGAACAGTCCGGTATCCGCCAGTTTCCGCACAAGGACATAGCCGTGCATGGGTTCCCGTGCCAGAAGGGCCAGCAGTACGGGCTGAACGAAGCGGGGAAGATTTCCCCCGGAACAGGCGCAGGAATCCAATATATCCACTTTTCCCCCTCGTCATGGATGGTATCCGCAACATCCGACAGGACGACCGCGCTTCGGAACGGAAAAAACGCCCTGCCCGGAGTCCTTCCCAGCTCTCGGGAAACATGCGGAGCGGACCGCATCTGCCCGCTTTTTCCCCGCTTCCTTCGAAGGCTTCCCAAGCTTACGAAGGCGCCCTTTCCCTGAGAGCGGATATCGAATATAAGACTTAGTCCAATAGTAGAAAAAAACTTCCCTTCCGGCAAGATGTGCGGAAGAACCGGTTCAGCTTTTCTGCAAAAGGTTCTGCACGTCCCTGTCGTGCCCGAGAATGAGCACGCTCTCACCGGGCAGAAAACGATGGTCGGGGCCGGGCATGGGCTGAAGATGACCGTCCTTCTTCACACCGAGGACATTGACGCGGTATTTCTGCCGCACGGCCAGTTCCATGACGCTTTTGCCCTTCCACTCCTCGGGAACGGCCATTTCATAGATGGAATACTCGGGCGAGAGCTTCACATAGTCGAAGATATGATCGCTGCTGTAGCGCATGGCGGCCCATTCGGCCGTCTGTCCTTCGGGATACACCACCTTGTCCGCGCCGTTGCGCAGAAGGAACTTGGCGTGCACCTCGCGCGATGCACGGGAAACGACGAAGCGCGCCCCGCACTCCTTCAAAAGAGCCGTGGTTTCCAGAGAACTCTGGAAATTGTCGCCTATGGCCACCACGCAGAGATCGAAATTGCTCACGCCCAGAGAACGTATGAACGATTCGCTGGTGGCATCCGCAATCTGGGCGCTGGTCACGAAGTCCAGCGCGTCGTTGACACGTTCCTCGCTTTTGTCGATGGCGAGCACGTCGTGGTTGAGTTCACGCAGCTTTTTCGCCATGCGGCGACCGAAGCGCCCCAGCCCTATGAGCAATACGGATTTCATGCCGACACTCCTTTTCAGCCCACGGCCACATCTTCGGCGGGGTAACGGAAGCCGTCCTGCCGTATGCCCGAGGAAACCGCAAACAATACCGTAAGTCCGCCCACTCTGCCGAAATACATGAGCGCCATGACAATCATGCGCGACTCGTCGGAAAGATGGGGCGTCGCCCCCAGAGAAAGGCCCACCGTGGCTATGGCCGAGGCGGATTCGAAAAACGCCGTCATGAGCGGCAGCTCGTCCAGCGCCGAAAGAAGCATCCCCCCTGCCAGAAAAAGCAGAAGATAGCACAGAAATATGCCGGAAGCCTTTCGCAGCGCCATGTCGGGAAGTCTGCGACCGAAACCGCGCACGTCGTTCCGGTGCAGAAAAATGGCCATGAACGCCAGAAGAAGCACGGCAAGCGTAGTCACCTTGAATCCGCCGCCCGTGGAACCGGGCGCGGCCCCCACAAGCATGAGCAGTATGGTGACGAACTGCGAGAGAGGACTCAGGGCGGAAAGATCCACGCTGTTGAACCCCGCCGTGCGCGGACTTACGGACTGGAAAAGCGCGCTGAGCGCAGCTTCCGGCGCATTCATGCCCCAGCCTTCCCGCTGAAACTCAAAAAAGAAGAAAAAAAGAAATCCTCCGGCAGTCAAGGCTGCACTGCACAGCAGCACCAGCTTGCTCTGCAGGCTGTAACGCCTGAAATGCCGCCCGCAGGAACGCACGTCATGCATGGTAAGAAAGCCTATGCCGCCCAGCGTGATGAGCGAAGCGATGACAAGGCAGACAAGCGGGTCAGCCCCCCATGCCGTAAGGGAGGAGTACGGCTGCGCCGCCCCCATGAGGTCGAATCCGGCGTTGCAGAAGGCGGAAACGGCATGGAAAAGCGCCATCCACAGTCCCTGTCCGAGGCCCATCTGCGGGCAGAAACGCAGGGACAGAAGCGCTGCGCCGAAAAGCTCCACGGTCAGCACGGTGCGGAAAATAAACCCCGTCAGGCGTACTATCCCCGCAAGATGCGGCGCGGAAATGGATTCCTGCATCACCCAGCGCATACGGAAGCCGATTTTCTGACCGGCCAGCACGGCTACGGCCACGGCCATGCTGATGACGCCGAGCCCGCCCATCTGAATGAGCAGCAGAATGACGGCCTGCCCGAACCATGACCAGTAGCGCATGGTGTCGTGCACCACAAGGCCGGTGACGGTAATGGCCGAGGTTGCGGTGAACAGCGCGTCACCGAAAGCGGCCCCCAGTCCGTCCCTGGTGGTGAAGGGGAGCATGAGCAGCCCCGTTCCGCAGAGAATGAGCAGAAAATAACCGAGGATGATGATCTGCGAAGGACTGAGACGCTCTTTATTCCAGAATGGCATATGCTTCTCCGGTCGCCGGGAAAAAGCCGTGAAGGGCGGAAAACGGCGCGCCCTGCTCCTAGTAGCATGTACGCAGGCCGCAAGGCAAGCAGCATGCGGGAAACAGGGGCGGATTTTACAGGCAGGAAAAGGACGAGGCTCTCCTACCGGCCCGCCGTACCCGGCAGAAGGGCCTGCTTTCTGGTCTCTTCCGTCAGAAAGCTCTGAGAGGAAAGGCAGGCAAGGCTCCCCCTTCCGGCCAGTTCCATCAATGCGTCGAACATGGCTTCCTTATACTGCCCCCAGAACCTTTCCGCCTTGCTGACATTGGCCCTGCATGCTTCAGGAGCGAAAACGGAAGCGCATACTTTCAGAGCCGCCGCATAGTTTTCATTCAGTCCCCTGTCCCAGTGCTCACAGACCTCGGAGGCACACTGCATCATGTCCATGTCGGAAAGGGCATGCTCCATGCAGACATCGTACCCCGGAGCAAGCTCCTCCCCGGCATTTCCCGTACCGGAAAAGAAGACGGCCAGCAGCATGAAAAATCCTTTTATTCCAGTTCTCCCGAAATCCGGGCGTCTGTTTTCCCGGCTTCCGGCTAAGCGACCGCCCGCCGCCGACGCCGTACCGCACAGAGTACGCCTTTCCCCCGCATATTCAAAAGCTGCGATTGCTCCGGAAAGCATGAAAACTTCATAAGCCACGAAATATTCCCCTGTTCATCGTGCGATGCTCCGGGAAAAAAGCGCCGATCATGCTTCCGCCGGGAAATCGCCGGAAAATCTGCCGGACGGAGGAAATCAGCTTCCGGGAAAAGAGCATACAAAGAGCCGCATCGCAGGGCCGGTCGGAAAAACTTCCTTCAGCACGCGGAAGTTGAATACTAAAAGCAGCCCCTCTGTTACGAAAAAGCGGCGGAACTTCCCGGCAGACACCGGAAAAACAGGACCTTCCGCATGCAAAAAAGGGAAGGCGCTGCCTTCCCCTTTGCTTCTTTTTCCGCACTGTTCCGGCAAAAAGCCGGAGACCCCGGTTCAACATGCCGAAAGCCCTGTGACGGCCTTTCAGCCCTGCTGCGACTCCGAAGGTTCGATATAGGTGGTTTCCAGGTCGTCGAAGGCCGTGAACTCCGGCCGGTACGCCAGTTCCACCGTACCGGTGGGGCCGTTTCTGTGCTTGCCGATGATGATTTCGGCAATGCCGGTCTTCGGGCGGTCGCCCTTCTTGTTGTAGGCATCCTCACGATGAATGAACATGATGAGGTCGGCGTCCTGTTCGATGGCGCCGGATTCACGCAGGTCGGAAAGCACGGGACGCTTGTCCGTACGTTCTTCCACCTTACGGTTGAGCTGGGAAAGCGCGATGACGGGAACCTTGAGTTCCTTGGCAAGGGCCTTGAGATTGCGCGATATATCGGAAATTTCCAGTTCTCGGGAATCGTTGCGGGCGGAGTGCATGAGCTGGAGGTAGTCCACCATCACAAGGTCAAGTCCGTGTTCGGCCTTGAGGCGGCGGCAACGCGCACGCAGCGCCAGGGGGGTAAGGCCCGCCGTATCGTCAATGAATATCTTCGCGCGGGAAAGAGCATCGGCCGAAGCGGAAAGCTTGGCCCAGTCGTCGTCTTCCAGAAAGCCTCTTCTCACGCGGGAAAGTTCCACCCTGCCCCAGGCGCAGAGCATACGGTCCATAAGGGATTCCTTGCTCATTTCCAGGGAGAATATGGCCACCGTGGCCCCGCCGCTCAGAGCGGCGCGCATGGCCACGTTGAGGGCGAAGGCCGTCTTGCCCATGGAGGGACGGGCCGCAAGAATGATGAGGTCGGTGGGCTGAAGCCCCGCCGTCATCTTGTCGAGCTGCATGTAGCCCGTAGGCACGCCCGTGGTCACGCTCTTGTTGTTGTAGCGGGCGAGAAGTTCGTCGAACACGGAACGCACAAGCTCGCTGCTGCTGCTGAACGTCTTGCTGTTGGCGCGTTCGGAAATGGAAAATATGGCGCGTTCCGACTCATCAAGGAGCGTGGGCACGTCCTTGGTGGCGTCGTAACAGTTGCTGATGATCTGGGCGGAAGTTTCGATGAGAGTGCGCTGCATGGCCTTGTCGCGCACGATCTTGGCCCAGTGTACGGCGTTTGCGCCGCTCACCACCGCGCGGGAAAGGTCGCCCAGGTACGCGGCGCCGCCGGCGGCCTCAAGCTGGGAATGATTCACCAGCCAGTCGAACACCGTCACTTCGTCCACCGGGGTGTTCTGCTCGAAAAGAGCCATGAACGCCCCGAAGATGATGCGGTGCGCGGGAATATAAAAATCCGTATCCCGAAGCTGGTCGACGATTTCCTGCAGAAGATCCGGACGCAGAAAAACACCGCTCAGAACGGCCTGTTCGGCTTCTTCGCTGTGCGGAGGCACGCGGCGCAGAAGGTCGTCGCGCGCGCGTTCGGAAAGATCGCCTTCCTGGCGGGAAGAACGACGAGAGCCGCCGCTCCGCGAAGGAGCAGCGGCCTCATTCATGACGGTATCCGGGCTGTCCATGACTCGTCAGGCTTCCGAAGAAGCTGATCAGGCATTTTCAGCAGGAGCTTCCGCTTCGGCGGCAGGGGCTTCCACGGGAGCTTCTTCTTCAACGATGTGCTTTTCTTCAGACACGATCTTCACGGTGAAGGCGGGAACCACGTCGGCGTGCAGACGGGCGCGCACATGGTGTTCGCCCAGAGTGCGGATGGCGCCGTCGAGCAGCAGACGATGGCGGTCCACTTCAATGCCCATGGCGGCAAGGGCGTCGCCGATCATGGCGGGCGTCACGGAGCCGTAGAGCTTGTCGTTTTCACCAACACGCATGGTGATGGTCACCACCACGCCTTCCAGCTTGGAAGCGAGGTCGGCGGCAGCAGCGCGAAGGGCGTCCATACGGGCCTGCAGCTTCTTGCGTTCCAGTTCGAACACGCGGATGTTGGCGGGAGTGGCAAGGCTGGCAAGCTGCTGAGGAAGCAGGTAGTTGCGGCCGTAACCGGGCTTGACATTGACGATGTCGCCGAGGTGACCGAGCTTTTCAACGTCGGCACGAAGGATAACTTTCATTTTGCTCTCCTATGCCGTTAGATGTTGGTCTTCTTCTTCACTTCGCTGGAATGGGCGGAAGTGTAGAACAGCAGGGCCATCTGGCGGGCGCGCTTGATTTCGGTGGTCAGAGCGCGCTGATGCTTGGCGCAGGTGCCGGTAATGCGGCGGGCGACGATCTTGCCGCGTTCGGTGATGAAGTCGCGGAGGATGTCGGGACGCTTGTAATCGAGAGCCAGTTCGGCGTCGGCGCAGAAGCGGCAGAACTTGCGGCGAGGAGCAAACTTCTTACGGAAAGCCATTACGCGACCTCCTCGGTGGCTTCAACGGAATCAGCCAGCTTGACGGTCATGAACTTGAACACGCCGTCGGTGATGCGGATGATGCGTTCCAGTTCAGCCACGAGCTGAGAAGGAGCGGCGTATTCGAGGCGGACATAGAAGCCGCGCATCTGCTTACGGACAGGATAGGCCAGATCGCGCATACCCCACTGATCCACGAGAAGCATTTTGCCGCCTTCGCGGACAACCACTTCATCCATGGTCTTCAGGATGGTTTCGCGCTCTTCCACAGACAGCTCCGGAGAAAGGAGCAGCAGGGTTTCCATTTTGCGCATGTAAGATCTCCTTACGGTCAGAGGTCCGCCGCTTCCGACTTCCTGCCGGAAAACCATACGGCGAACAAGGTGAATTGCTGTATTTACTCAGGAGGGGCCTTTCTGTCAAGCCCCCCTCCCCCGCCCCCCGGAGAAGTCTCTCCGCTTCTTCCTGCATGAACTTGCCGGAAGCCGTGCGGAAAAAAGGCGCCCGGCAGGAATCAGAGCCTGCCGGACGCCGGAAAACCGTTATGAAAAGGCGCCGTCGCCCTTTCAGATATCCATGATGATGCGATTGGTGCTCAGCACGCCGAGCACGGGAGCAAGCAGCCTGTCGGGCACGCTCACGGTCTCGCGCGGGCGGGGATTCACGGGCGAGGTCACGCCTTCAAGGGTGAAGGCCTTCTGCGAACGCGCGATGAAGGCCGCAAGATCCTCCACGTTCATGGCAAGCCCGGGGAGAATCTCCGGCGCAGGTTCGCGGTATTCCACAATGAGCTTGCTGCTGTCGGCTCCGCCCGTCCATTCATAGCGGGCCACGAGGGTATCCCCCTGCCAGGCGGCCTTTCCGCCCTGCGCGAACAGAGGCGTCCACGGGTCCATGGAGGCGGGACGCACATACACATGCACGGTGGCGTCGTTCGGAGCGATGCCGTTGTTCTCGTACAGCACCTTCAGCGACTGGAAGTCCACGCCGATGGCCCGCACCTCCCAGATCATGTCGCTGGGGCTTTCCGCCAGCACGGTGACGAGCTGCGAACCTTCTCCGGCCTGGAGGGAAACCCAGGCGTCCACGGAAAGCGTGCGCAGCATACTGTTTTCATAGGGCACGCGGCACAGCGTATAGCCGGAAAGCACCTGATCGTAGCCGGGAGCGGCCTTCACGCTCACTACCGGGGAATAGGTGGAAACGAAGGCTCCGGTGGAAGCGTCCACACCACGATACATGGAAGATCCGGCACAGCCGCAAAGCATCGTTGCAGCGGCCAGAAGCGCACAGGCAAACATATGTTTCATGAGAATACCTCTTTTCGGCAACAGGGTGACATGTTCTCCCGCTTTTTCGGGAGGATTCCATCATAAGACTATCCCGCGGCGTTGGCAACGGTGCGGGGAGAGAGAAAACGGCCTTGCTCTCCGCGCGGGCAGATGGCATGTTCGGAACATGAACATCACCGTAGCCATCAGCGGCGGCGCAGACAGCCTCTTTGCGCTGCTTTATCTCAAGGAACAGGGCCACTCGGTCACGGCTCTGCACGCCCGTTTTCTGCCCTCGCCCCCCGGCGGCGATCCCGTCCCCGCCATGAGGGAACTCTGCCGGAGCATCGGGGTTCCGCTGCGCGTGGTCGATCTTGCAGAACCGTTCCGCCGTTTCGTCATGGAACCCTTTGCTCTCGCCCATGCCGCCGCACGCACGCCGAATCCCTGCGCGATCTGCAACCGCGCCATGAAGTTCGGCCTGCTGCTCGATGCCGCCGCGGCATACGGGGAAACCTACGCCACCGGCCACTACGCCTCCATGGAAGAGCACCCCGTGTACGGGCGGAGCCTGCGCGCCGGAAAAGACGCCGCCAAGGATCAGAGCTACTTTCTTGCGCTGGTGCCCGTCGAGAGGCTTCGCCGCTGCCTGTTCCCCCTTGCCCCGTGGAAAAAGCCCGACATCCGCGCATGGCTGGCCGACCACGGGCATACGCCTCCGCTGCCTTCCGAAAGTCAGGAAATCTGCTTCATCCCCGGCGACGATCACTACGCCTGGCTGGAAGCGAGGCAGAAGGAGGGGCTGAACCTGCCAGGGCCCGGTCCCGTGCTGCTTGCCGGAGAAAACAAGATCATCGCCCGTCACCGGGGACTCTGGCAGTACACCGAAGGCCAGCGCAGAGGACTGCGCATCGCCTGGAAGGAACCGCTTTATGTGCTGAAGCGCCTTCGGGAAGAAAACACCCTGGTGGTGGGGCCGAAGCATGTTCTGCCCGTGACGTCCTGCTCCGCCGGGGAACTCAACCTCATGGTCGCGCCGCATCTGTGGCCGGAAAAACTCTTCGTGCGCGTGCGCTACCATCAGGCTCCGGTACCGGCAGACGTCACCATCAACGAAGACCGTATGCACATTGCCTTCGCCTCGCCTCAGCAGCCCCCCGCTCCCGGACAGGTCGCCGCCGTGTACGACGGTGAAGGCTTCGTTCTCGCCGGCGGCGTGCTGGACTGAGTGCCCGGCCAGAATGCCGCAAAGCCGCCTGCTTCCCGGCACGGACGCCCCCAGAACCTTCCTGCGGAGAAAGAAACCTTGGGCTTTTCTGCAGAAAGTTTTTCAGGAATTATTCCTGATTTATGACCGGAATCACTTGATTCCGCGGGCCAGTGCGTCTATGATGCCACCCATTCGGCTTCGGTCTTCCCTGCCTCCGGCACGGAAGTACGACTTGTGCCCATGCCCTTCCCGCCGGGGAACGGCACGCACGGCACACATCCGGCCGATGCACCCAACGCACCGGAAAAGCGTGTCTTTTTCCTGCGCTTTGGTAACATTGTTGAAAAGGCATGAAGCCGTCGGGCGGCACAGAGCGCAGACGCGTCATGCCTCGGGCCATATTCTTCCGCCCCTTCCGACGAAAAGGCGGAATCCGTTGCGGCGCGACAGGGAAACGGCGTTTTTCCCGTCCGCTCTTCACGACAACGCGCACCAGTGAGGATCGTACATGATTGGCATTTCCAAGCTTTACTGCGGGCAGGTGGAACCGTCCGACGCTCTGCGTTACGGCCGCCATTCCGGCAAGCTGCCTTCCCACCTTCTCCAGTTCTCCGCCGACAAGAAGCCCGTGGTGGTCTGGAACATGACGCGGCGCTGCAACCTGAAATGTGTGCACTGCTACGCCCAGGCCGAAACGGACAAGGGCGTGGACCCCATTTCCACAGAACAGGCCAAGATCATGATCGACGACCTCGCCGCCTACGGCGCGCCGGTCATGCTCTTTTCCGGCGGCGAACCCACCATCCGCAAGGATCTGCCGGAACTGGCGAGCTATGCCACCGCGAAGGGTATGCGCGCCGTCATCTCCACCAACGGCACCCTCATCGACCGCGCCATGGCCAAGGAACTCAAGGCCGTGGGACTTTCCTATGTGGGCGTTTCCCTCGACGGCGGCGAAGAGGTGCACGATCATTTCCGCGGGGTGAAGGGTTCCTTCCGCCGTGCTCTCGAAGGTCTGGACTACTGCCGCGAAGAAGGCATCAAGGTCGGTCTGCGCTTCACCATCAACAAGCGCAATGCCGTGGAAATTCCCAAAATTTTTGACATTCTGCGCGAGCGCGACATTCCCCGCGTGTGTTTCTACCACCTGGTGTACTCCGGCCGCGGCACGGAACTCATCAACGAAGACCTGAATCATCAGGAAACCCGCGCCATCGTGGACCTCATCATGGACAAGACGCGCGAGTGCTTCGACGCGGGCACGCCCAAGGAAGTGCTCACCGTGGACAACCATGCCGACGGGCCCTATGTGTGGATGCGCCTGCTCAGGGAAGACCCGAAGCGCGCCGAAGAAGTGTTCCAGCTTCTGCAGTTCAACGAGGGCAACAGCTCCGGCAGAGGCATCGGCTGCATTTCCTGGAACGGCGATGTTTCCGCCGACCAGTTCTGGCGTCACCATGTGTTCGGCAATGTGCTCGAACGCCCCTTCTCCGAAATATGGGACGACCCGAACATCGAACTTCTGCACAAGCTCAAGGACAAGAAGCCTCACGTGAAGGGCCGCTGCGCCAAATGCCGTTTCCTCAATATCTGCGGCGGCAACTTCCGTTCCCGCGCCGAAGCCTACTACGGCGACGAATGGGCGGAAGATCCGGCCTGCTACCTCACCGATGAGGAAATCGGCATCAAGTAATCCGCACGCAACGGGGAGGCTCAGGCAGAGCCTCCCCGTTGCCGCTTTTTCATCCTCTCCGTCTCCGCAGCAACAGCCATGGCCCTTCCCGTTCTTGACGACTACCTTTTTGCAACCCTTGCCGTATGTCCGAAGACGGCTCCTTTTTCCATCCATGACCTCATGGAGCCCGTTGCCGCATACCTTCATCTTACGCCCGACGATCTTGCCGTAAAACTGTCCAGCGGAGGTTCAAAACATAAGAATCAGATACGCTGGTCTCTCGTCTTCCTTACCATGGCACGTCTGCTGCTCCGCGTACGAAGGGGCATGTACCAGATTACGCCCGACGGTGTTCACTATCTGTCCGGTCACCATGCCCTGACCAGAAAAGATCTGCAGCAGTTCCCGGAATATCGTCTATGGATCAAAAACTCCAACAAAAATGACGAAAAGGATCATGACGACTCCGGCATGACGAAAAAAAATGATGCTCAGGACATGACGCCGGAAGAATCCATCGACAACGCCATGGAGACCATCAACGCAGCTCTTGCTTCGGAACTGCTTGAAGCGGTCAGGCACAATTCTCCCCAGTTCTTTGAGCAGCTGGTCGTGGACCTCATGCTGGCCATGGGATACGGAGGTTCCGTGGAAGATGCCGGAAAGGCCTTCAAGACGACATGCGACGGTGGCATCGACGGTATCATCAAGGAAGACAGACTCGGTCTGAGCAGTATCTATCTTCAGGCAAAACGCTGGGAAAACACTGTGGGCAGACCCGACATACAGGCTTTTGCCGGAGCGCTCATGGGCCGCCATGCCACACGGGGCGTGTTCATCACGACATCGAAATTCTCAAAGGAAGCTCTGGAATACGCCCGGCTGCTTTCCCAGGCTTCTCTGGTGCTGATCGACGGCGAAAAGCTCGTTCAGCTCATGATAGAGTACAACATCGGCGTTTCCGTCTACAAAACCTATAAGGTCAAACGACTCGATTCGGATTATTTCAACGAAGATGCCTAGCCCTTGGTCCGTCGGACTTCCCATCGGGGCTCGCCCGATAAAAAACTCACTGCAAAAGTTCTTTCATGACCATTTCCCTTCTTCTCGGCGAACAGATCGCGGCCATGCTGCTCATGGTGCTCATGGGCTATGCCGTGGTGAGGCTCGGCCTGCTCAGGGCCGAACAGAGCGCGCCTCTTGCGGCCGTGGCCCTGTACATCGTGGGCCCCTGCATGATGCTCGACGCCTTTCAGGTGGAATTTTCCCAGGACAAGCTTCACGGACTCTTTCTGTCCCTTGCGGCGGCCGCCCTTGCTCAGGCTCTCGCCATTGCGCTGAACGCGCTCATACGCCGTCCCCTCAGGCTCGATCCCGTGGAGCAGGCCTCCGCCATCTACTCCAACGGCGGCAATCTCATCATTCCCATCGTCATCCATGTGCTGGGGCCTCAGTGGGTGCTGTACACCAGCGGCTTTCTCATCGGACAGACGGCCCTGTTCTGGACGCACTGCTACACGCTGCTCAAGAAAAACGGGCAGGTGCACCTCAGAAACATTCTCTTCAACGTGAACATCCTCGCCATGGCGGCGGGCGCGCTGCTCTTCGTCACCGGACTGCACTTTCCCGAAATTCCCCGGCTCGCGGTACATGCCACGGGTTCCATGATCGGCCCCCTGTGCATGATCGTCACGGGTATGCTCATAGGCTCGGTGAGCTTCCGCCGCATTCTCGCCTACAGAAAGCTCCCGCTCATCGTGGCGCTGCGCCTTGTGGTCTTTCCCCTCGTCACGCTTCTGCTTTTCCGTGCAGGCGGCCTTTCCTCATGGGTGAAGGACGGCGACACCATACTGCTCATCAGCTTTCTTGCGGCCGCCGCCCCCTGCGCCTCCACCGTCACGCAGATGTCGCACCTCTATGGTCACAACGGCGAATACGCAAGCCTCATCAACGTGGTGTCCACACTGCTCTGCGTGATAACCATGCCCGTCATGGTCTATCTTTTCCAGATCTGACGTTCTCCGCGGCGCTGAGAACACCCAGCTCCGGGAGATGTTCCTCCGGTGTGACTCCGGCCCTTTTCAAAGCCGGGGGCCGGTGTTATCTTCTCTCTCGTTTTCATCGACCGTCAACGCGCCGTACGGCGCAAAGGATACTTCCATGACCAGTCTTTCCTTCCATCGCGGCCGCCGTCTGCGCCGCACGCCCGCGCTCCGCGACATGGTGCGCGAAACCTCCCTTTCCGCCGCCGACCTCATCATGCCCTATTTCGTGGTGGACACCCCCGACGAACACTTCCGTCAGCCCATCGCCTCCATGCCCGGCCAGTACCAGCTTTCCCTTGCGGAACTGGAAAAGGAAATCGGCAAGGCCGTGGAAACGGGCCTGCGCTCCGTGCTGCTCTTCGGCATTCCCGCCGAAAAGGACCCCGTGGGCTCCGGCGCCTATGCCAGAGACGGCATCGTCCAGCGCGCCACGCGCATGATCAAGAAGAACTGGCCCGACCTTGTCGTGGTCACCGACCTGTGCCTGTGCGAATACACCTCCCACGGGCACTGCGGCATCATTGCCGACGGCGACAAGACCGGCCATGTGCTCAACGATCCCACCCTCGACCTTCTGGCGAAAACCGCCGTTTCCCAGGCCGAAGCCGGTGCCGACATCATCGCTCCCTCCGACATGATGGACGGGCGCGTGCTCGCCATCCGCAACGCTCTGGACAAGGCGGGATTCGAGGAAATTCCCGTCATGTCCTATGCCGTGAAGTATGCTTCCGCCTACTACGGTCCCTTCCGCGATGCGGCCGAATCCGCTCCTCACTTCGGCGACCGCCGCACCTATCAGATGGATCCCGGCAACGTGCAGGAAGCGCTTCGCGAAATGCAGGCCGACATTGAGGAAGGCGCGGACATGTTCATCGTCAAGCCCGCCGGTCCCTATCAGGACGTGATCCGTCTCATGCACGACAGCTTCGACGTGCCGCTCGTATCCTATCAGGTGAGCGGCGAATACTCCCTCATCTGCGCCGCCGCCCAGAACGGCTGGATCGACCGCAAGGCCGTGATCATGGAATCGCTCATCGGCCTCAAGCGCTCCGGTTCCAAGATGATCATCACCTACTTTGCCGCGGAAGCCCTCCGCGAAGGCTGGATCCGCTGATGAACGGCCATAACGACGCCATGGGTTCCCTGGGTGCCTGCCATCCCGGCGGGCACCCCATGGGGAGGGGAAGGCACGGCGAAAGGCCGCGCCTTCTGCCCGACGGTTCTCCCAAGTGCCGCCTCATCGCCTGGGAAGTGACGCGCTCCTGCAACCTGGCCTGCAAGCACTGCCGGGCCGAGGCGCATCCCGAACCCTACCCCGGGGAACTTTCCACCGCCGAAGCCAAGGCCCTCATCGATACCTTCCCGGAAGTGGGCGAGCCCATCATCATCTTCACCGGGGGCGACCCCATGATGCGTTCCGACGTATATGAACTTGCCGCCTATGCCCGCGACAGGGGGCTGCGCTGCGTCATGTCGCCCAACGGCACGCTCATCACCGAAGAGGCCGCCCTCAGGATAAAGGAAGCCGGGTTCCAGCGCTGCTCCATCTCCATCGACGGAGCCGACGCCGCGAGCCACGACGCCTTCCGCGGCGTGCCCGGAGCCTTCGACGCCTCCATGCGCGGCATCGAATACCTCAAGGCCGCGGGCGTGGAGTTTCAGATCAACACCACGGTCACCAAGAGCAACCTCCATTCCTTCAAGGACATCTTCCATCTGTGCGAACGCATAGGGGCCGTGGCGTGGCATATCTTCCTGCTGGTCCCCATGGGCCGTGCGGCGGAAATACAGGAAGAGGTCATTTCCGCCGAGGAATACGAGGAAGTGCTGCACTGGTTCTATGACTTCCGCAAAACGACATCCATGTATCTCAAGGCCACCTGCGCGCCGCACTACTACCGCATCATGCGTCAGCGCGCCCGCGAGGAAGGCGTGAGCGTGACCATGGAAAACTTCGGCATGGACGCCATGACGCGCGGCTGCCTCGGCGGCACGGGCTTCTGCTTCATCAGCCATACCGGCCAGCTCCAGCCCTGCGGCTATCTCACGCTCGACTGCGGCAACGTGCGCGACACCCCCTTCCCCGAGCTCTGGAAAAAAACGCCGTGGTTCCTCAGGTTCCGCGACCAGAGCGCCTACAAGGGCAAGTGCGGCGTGTGCGAATACCACAAGGTATGCGGCGGCTGCCGCGCCCGCGCCTACAGCATGACCGACGATCCCATGGCGCAGGAACCCCTGTGCCTGTACCAGCCCAGGTCGGCCGCAAAGTAAACCGTTCCTCCCTCCCGGGAAGCGCGCCGTTTTCATGCGGCGCGTTTTCCCGGGAAGGCGCGGATTCTCAGTAAGCATACAAGACCGGCGGAAATTTCTTCCGCCCCTCAGGCAGCAAACGTCCGGGCAGGCCCCGGACCTTTTCCCGCACGACACTCCGCCCGTCTTTCTCCGCAGAAACGGGCCATACAGGAAGAACGCCTCCCCCCTGGCCTCAAGGAGCTTCGCGATGTCTCAGACCGAATCCATGGACCTCATCGACAAGAAACTGCTGGACATCATCCAGACGGATTTTCCGCTGGTTCCCCGCCCCTATGAGGAGCTGGGGAGAAAGCTCGGCATTTCCGAAGAGGAAGCGCTTTCCCGGGTGAAGTCCATGAAGGAAAGAAAGATCATCCGCCGCCTGGGGGCCAATTTTCAGTCCGCCAGGCTGGGCTTCCGCTCCACGCTGTGCGGCGCGCATGTACCGGAAGAGAAGCTCGACGCCTTCATCGCCGATGTGAACGCCCTGCCCGGGGTGACGCACAACTATCTGCGCAACCATGAATTCAACATATGGTTCACGCTCATCGGTCCTTCCTGGGAGGACGTGTGCGCCACCATCGCAGGGATTGAGGAACGTACCGGCGTTTCCGTCATGAACCTGCCCGCCGAGAAACTTTTCAAAATACGGGTGGACTTCCAGATGGAGGAATAGCCCTGCAAGGCTCCCGCAAGGGGGCCTTTTCTTTTGCCTCATGATCGCCGGGGCCGAACGATACGCAGGCTCAGGGCCTTCCGCCCGCTTTTCTCCCGGGGGAGAACCGCTGCTCCGCTTCATTGACATGCCCAGCCCTCACCGCTAGGCTGAAGACGGGTCGGCATACGGCACGGCGGGGGCGGCGCGTTCTGCTGCCGCATCCCCGGAACACGCCGTGGCCGGATGCGTTCATCCTCATCTTCCAGAGGAGGTGCCATGCTCCAGGCCTTTCAGAACATGTTCGATCTTCTCGGCTGCGAAGAACCCCTGGGAACAGGTTACGCGCAACAGGCCCCGGAACATTCTCTCACGCCCGTCCCGGGGGGCGGACACGCCTGCCTCATCAATTATCTGCGCCTTGCGCGCGAAAAAAAGACCTGCGTGCACTTTTCCTCCGCCGTTCCGGGCTGCATGGGCGGATGGGTGTATCTCGGCTACACGCTTCCCGCGCCGGAACGCATCGTGCACTTCGTTACCACAGGCTGGCGGGGCGGCGAAGGTGAACATTATCTTCCCTCTCCCGATTCCATGCGGCGCTTTCTGCAGGATATCGACATCCAGCCCGCTCCCGCGCCCTTCTGCACGGCCGCGCCCCTTTCTTTCTGCCGGGAAGAACCGCAGCTCGTCACCTTCCGATGCCGCGGCGAAGTGCTCAGCGGCCTTTCCCTGCTTGCCTGCTTTGCGCTGGATGATCACCACGCCGTCGCCATGCCCTTCGGTTCGGGCTGCGCCCATATTTTCGCCTGGCCGCTGCACTACCGGAACAGGGGCATGAAAAAAGCCGTGGTCGGCGGAACCGATCCTTCCTGTCGTCCCTTCATGGGGGTGGACGAACTTTCCTTTACCGTAACCTTCGAGGTGTTCCGCGCCATGGCCGAGGCCGCGCCCCGCTCCTTCCTTACCGGAAAGACCTGGGCCGCCGTACGGAAAAAGATAGAGAAAAGCCGCAGGGCATGGGAATCGTAACGCGGCGCCAAGGCCGCTTCGGCAAACGGCGCCGGCCTCTGCCCCGGGAACGAATGACGGGTGCTCGAAAAAAAGCCCCGCAAGGCTCCCGGAAGCCGGAGTCCGGAGCCGTGAGGGGCGAAAAGGCCGCCTGGAGCGGGGCGCGGCACACGCCGCAGAAAGGCGGAAAAAACCTGCGCCGCAACGGCTGCGCCGCATCCGCGCCCTTGCGCCGGGAAAAATTTTCGGAAAGCGTGAATTATTACTTTCTTTCGCAAGGGGGATAAAGTATAAGAAACAAGAGCGCAATGCGTCAATGGGATGCCTTTCTGCCGAAAATATGGCAGAAGGTTCCTTTATTTTTAATCTCCCAGAAATTTTCCATAGAAGGGCTCTTTCATGAAAACCAAGTTCATCTTTGTTACCGGCGGCGTGCTTTCCTCCCTCGGAAAAGGCCTGGCCGCGGCTTCGCTGGGCGCGCTGCTGAAGGCTCGCGGGCTTTCCGTGACCATCCAGAAGCTCGACCCGTACATCAATGTCGACCCCGGCACCATGAACCCCTTCCAGCACGGCGAAGTGTACGTTACCGACGACGGGGCTGAAACCGACCTCGACCTCGGCCACTATGAACGCTACCTCGACGTTTCCCTTTCCCAGAACAACAACACCACCTCCGGGCGCATTTACTTCAACGTCATCAACAAGGAACGCCGCGGCGACTACCTCGGCGGTACCGTGCAGGTGATTCCCCACATCACCGATGAAATCAAGCGCACCATTCTGAGCCTCACCGAGGGCGACAACGCTCCCGACGTCGCCATCATCGAAATCGGCGGCACCGTGGGCGACATCGAAGGCCTGCCCTTCCTGGAAGCCATCCGTCAGCTTCGTTCCGACATCGGCCGCAACAACTGCCTGAACATCCACCTCACTCTCGTGCCCTACCTGCACGCCGCCGGGGAATACAAGACCAAGCCGACCCAGCACAGCGTGAAGGAACTGCTTTCCATCGGCATTCAGCCCGACATCATTCTCTGCCGCTGCGAACAGACCATTCCCGCGGACCTCAAGAAAAAGATCGCCCTGTTCTGCAACGTGGACGAAGACGCGGTGTTCACCTCCGTGGACGTGAAGAACGTGTACGGCGTGCCGCTCAAGTTCTATGAGGAAGGCTTCGACCAGAAGGTGGCCATCATGCTGCGCCTGCCCGCCCGCAACGCCGATCTTTCCGGCTGGCACAAGCTCATGCACGACTTCGACGAAGCCGCCAAGAGCAAGGTGACCATCGCCATCGTGGGCAAGTACGTCGACCTCAAGGAAGCCTACAAGAGCCTGCACGAAGCCCTCGTCCATGCGGGCGTGGCCAACCATGTGTCCGTGAATCTGAAGTACGTCAATTCCGAAGAGGTCAATGCGGAAAACGCCGCCGCCACCTTCAAGGGCTGCGACGGCATTCTGGTGCCCGGCGGCTTCGGCTACCGCGGCGTGGAAGGCAAGATCGAAGCCATCCGCTATGCCCGCGAAAACAAGGTGCCCTTCTTCGGCATCTGCCTCGGTATGCAGTGCGCCGTGATTGAATTCGCCCGCCATGTGGCCGGACTGACCAAGGCCAATTCCGAGGAATTCGATCCGCTCACCGACGAAAAGGTCATCTACCTCATGACGGAATGGTACGACTTCCGCAAGAACTCCGTGGAAGTGCGTGACGAAGCCAGCAACAAGGGCGGCACGCTCCGCCTCGGCGCGTATCCCTGCACGCTTCTTCCCGGTACCAAGGCTGCGGAAGCCTACAAGCAGGAAAACATTTCCGAACGCCACCGCCACCGCTACGAGTTCAACAACGCCTTCCGCGAAACCCTCAGCCAGCACGGCATGGTGTTCAGCGGCACGTCTCCCGACGGCACGCTGGTGGAAATCGTGGAACTGCCCGATCATCCCTGGTTCGTGGGCTGCCAGTTCCATCCTGAATTCAAGTCCCGTCCCATGCGCGCTCATCCGCTCTTCCACGACTTCATCGCCGCTGCGGTGAAGCAGTCCAGGAAGCGCTGATATTCCGGGCGGGAAAACTCATTCCCGCCTTCTCGCCGGACAGGGCGCCGCATTCATGCGGCGCCCTTTTCTTTTTTCCGTCTGCACAGGGTACCTTTCCAAAGCCCCGTGGTCTCCGCCTCGTCAACACCGCCGATACCTTCGGGCACATCCGTCCCCTCATACATGAAACGCACGCCTGCCGCTCAACGGCAGAAGCGCGCAGCGCAGTCCCTTCCCCGTCCTGCGCTGAGAGGAAGAAACGGATTTTCCCCGGGACGGAAAACAAAAGCCGCGCCCGATCAGACGGAAGCGCGGCCTTTCCGCATGAAAAGGACCTTTCTCTAACTGCAGGAAGGGCCTTTCTCCACTCTTTTTTCCAGAAAAATCAGATTTTCGGCAATAAGGCCCTCAAAAAGCGTGGATGCCTTGCCTGCATCGCGGAAGCCCAGTCTGCGGTACAGCCTTGCCGCAGGTTCATTATGCTCCCAGGTGTCGAGACGTATGACATCGCAGCCGCGCCGGGCCGCCTCGTCCAGCGCAAAGCGCACCATGCGCGAACCTGCGCCCTTTCCCGCCTGAGAAGGCGGAACGCAGAGCGTGTGGATGACCAGCACCTTGTCCGGCTCTGCGGGATACCGCCAGTCGATGGAAGCATACACGTCAAGCTGCACATGGTTGAGGAGCATACTCGCGCAGACCTCTCCGTTCTCCTCCAGCACATACAGCGTGCCGTCCGCCACACCCTTTTCCGCCACGCTTCTTGTGGGATACACGCCCAGTTCCCAGTTGGTCGTGCTGCCGTGCTCCCGTTCAAAGGTCAGAAGCTCGGTATAGTGTTTTTCCACGACATCAATATCGTGTTCCGCCGCTCTGCGTATCATGCTTCATCGCCTCCTCTGCATGTTTTCCGGCCCATCCGTCGGCCTTCACCGGCCCCCGTGCGCTTCCGTCCCGAAAGACGCGGGGGCCGCGGACATCTCATCAATAAAAAATCCGGGGGTATTTTCCCCCATGAAGGAGACAAAAATCCCCACGGAGCCCGGAAGCGCCGTGGGGATCATCTCAAAGCATTACAGGTTTCTGCCGCAGCACTTCTTGAACTTCTTGCCGCTGCCGCAGGGGCAGGGATCATTGCGGCCCACCTTCACGCCGTTGTAGAGGTGATGTTCCTCCGGCTCCTGTGCAGGGCCGCCCATGGCGGCGGGATCCGTCTTGTGACGAAGGTTCAGGGCAGGTTCGGGCCTTGCCTCCGCTTCCTGCGCGGGAGCTTCGGGAGCGGTCTGTTCCTGCTCTTCCTCTTTCCGGTCGCTTTCCTGCGGGTTCTGCTGTTCCGCCTCGGAGGAAACGGGCTGTTCCGCCGTCGGTTCCTGCGCGCTTTCCGCCGCAGCTTCACCACCTTCCGCGCCTTCCACTTCGCCCGGTTCCACACGACGCATACGCACATGTGTCAGGGAGGTGAGCGCACCTTCATGGATGCGGAACAGCATTTCCTTGAACATGGCAAGGCCTTCGCTCTGATATTCGCGCTTGGGATCGCGCTGGGCGTAGCCGCGCAGGCCTATGCCTTCGCGCAGGTAGTCCATGGCGCGCAGATGATCCTTCCAGCAGCGGTCCAGAGCTTCCAGCAGGAAGTAGCGCAGGATGTCGCCGTACACGGGGCCGGCCTCCTCGCGCAGTTCCTGGAAGATGCGTACCACGGCCTCGCGGGCCTGCTCCTTGCCGGGAATGGCGCTCATGGTCATTTCGGGCATGGCGCGGGCAATATTGAACACTTCCAGCAGGCGGCCGTTGACTTCCGCGCACATTTCGGCGTCGGGAGCTTCCTTGATGGCTTCCACAGGCTGATAGATATTGTCGAGAAGCTCGTCCACGAACTCGAACAGCACGCCTTCCACATCGGGCAGCTGCATGAGGTCGCGGCGCAGGCTGTAGATCACCTCGCGCTGCTGGTTCATGACGTTGTCGTAGTCGAGCAGCGTCTTGCGGATTTCAAAGTTGTGGCCTTCCACGCGCTTCTGGGCGTTTTCAATGGCCTTGGACACCATGCGGTTCTCAATGGGTTCGCCTTCCTTCATGCCCAGCTTTTCCATGAGGCCGGAAATGCGTTCCGAACCGAAGATGCGCATGAGGTTGTCTTCCAGCGAAAGATAGAAGCGGGAGGAACCCGGGTCGCCCTGACGGCCGGAACGGCCGCGCAGCTGATTGTCGATACGACGGCTTTCATGGCGTTCCGTACCCAGAATATGCAGACCGCCCAGTTCCTTCACGCCTTCGCCGAGCACGATGTCGGTACCGCGCCCCGCCATGTTGGTGGCGATGGTCACATGTCCCTTCTGCCCTGCCTGGGCCACGATGGCGGCTTCCTCGGCGTGATGCTTGGCGTTCAGCACGCTGTGCGGCACGCCTTCCTTTTTCAGCATGGAGGACAGAAGTTCGGAAGTCTCGATGGAAATGGTGCCCACCAGAACGGGCTGCCCGCTCTTGTACAGTTCCTTGATGGACTCGATGATGGCCTGGTATTTCTCCCGCTGGGTGCGGAAGATGAGATCGGGCATGTCCTTGCGGATCATGGGCTTGTTGGTGGGAATGGTGATGGTTTCCAAGCCGTAGATCTGGTCGAATTCCACCGCTTCCGTCTGAGCCGTACCCGTCATGCCCGCCAGCTTGTCGTACATGCGGAAGTAGTTCTGGAAGGTGATGCTGGCCAGCGTCTGGTTCTCGGCCTCGACCTTCACCTGTTCCTTGGCTTCCAGAGCCTGATGCAGGCCGTCGCTGAAACGACGGCCGGGCATGAGGCGGCCCGTGAATTCGTCGACGATGACCACCTTGCCTTCGTCGCTCACAATGTAGTCCACATCGCGCTTGAAGCAGTGATGGGCCTTGAGCGACTGCAGGATATGGTGCTGATAGGAAATGCTGGCCGGATCGAACAGGTTTTCGATGCCGAGCATCTTTTCGCACTTGGCCACGCCCGCATCGGTGAGCATGGCCGTCTTGGCCTTTTCGTCTATGGTATAGTCTTCCTGAGCGGCAAGATGACGGACGACGGCATCCATGGCCTGATACAGTTCCGTGGACTCGTCGCTCGCACCGGAAATGATGAGCGGGGTACGGGCCTCGTCGATGAGAATGGAGTCCACTTCGTCCACGATGGCGTAGTTATGGCCGCGCTGCACCAGCTGTTCGGCATAGAACTTCATGTTGTCGCGCAGGTAGTCGAAGCCGAACTCGTTGTTGGTACCGTAGGTGATGTCGCACGCATAGGCGGCCTTGCGCTCCTCGTCGGACAGCCCCTGCACGATGACGCCCACGGAAAGCCCGAGGAAGTTGTACAGGCGTCCCATCCACTCCGCGTCACGGCGGGCGAGGTAATCGTTCACCGTGACCACATGCACGCCCTTGCCGGAAAGGGCGTTGAGCACCACGGGGAGCGTGGCTACCAGGGTTTTGCCTTCGCCGGTCTTCATTTCCGCGATCTTGCCCGCATGAAGCACCATGCCGCCCACAAGCTGCACGTCGTAGTGACGCATACCCATGACGCGGCGGGAAGCTTCGCGCACAAGGGCGAAGACTTCGGGCAGCACGTCGTCCAGCGTACGGGCGCCGCTCTGCACCGCATCGCGGTATTCCGCAAGCTTTACGGGAATCTCCTCGTCGGAGAGCGCCTGCATCTGAGGTTCAAGCGCGTTGCACTTTTTGAGTTTGGGGCGCAGAGAACGGAGGTAGCGTTCATTTCGGGTGCCGAATATTTTGCCGATCAGGAACTTGATCATGGGAATCTCCAGAAAAGGACGTTGAAACAAGGCAGAAGATAAGTCATGCCTCCCGGTTTGGCAAATGTTCCCGGGGGACTTTTCCGTCTTATTTTCCGGCAAAGCGGCATTTCTCCGCCACATTTTCCCCGCTGACGGAAAAAACGCCTTGCCGCAGCCGGAAAAGACGCGTCTTTTCTCCCCGAACCGGGACGAACGCGGGCCGTCCTTCTTCGCCATGCCATCCGGGCCTGCCGCCCTCCCCCGCCTCCGCCGGACTGGACAAAAAAACGCGCCTGTTTCATGATGAATCAACATGCCCGTTATCCCCGGCGTGCGGTGCGCCGGGCCGCAGCGACCTCTTCCAAGCCCCTTAAGATATACGCCATGCTGAATATTCCCCGACCGCTTACCGCTCTTTTCTGTCTCCTCGCCGCAGCGGCCCTCGCCGGCGGCTGCTCCACAAAGAACACAGGCTACCAGAACGGACGCTACCGGGGCACCAGCCCCTACACGGTGCGCGGCAAAACCTATTATCCGCTCAAGTCCGCGCACAATTTCGTGGAAACGGGCATCGCCTCCTGGTACGGGCCCGGCTTCCACGGCAAGAAAACCTCCAACGGGGAACGCTACAACCAGAACGAAATGACGGCGGCGCACAAGCTTTTGCCCTTCGGCACCATGCTGCGGGTAACCAATCTGGAAAACGGCAGGGTCACGGAAGTCCGCGTCAACGACAGGGGGCCCTTCGTGGGCAGCCGCGTCATCGATCTTTCCCGCGCCGCCGCCAGGGATCTCGGTATGCTCGGCAAGGGCACGGCCCGGGTACGCATCGTCGCTCTGGAAAGCGACGGGGAACCCGCGCTGGTCACTCCCGACGGCGACATGCTGGGACTTTTCTATGTGCAGATAGGTTCCTTCCGCGAACGCCCGCGCGCCGTGAATCTCGCGGACTTCATGCGCACGCAGGGCTACGGCTGCCGCATCGCCAGACACGACGGCAACGATCTCAACTTCGTCCAGCTCGGCCCCTACCATTCCCGCTCCAGCGCGGAAAAAACGGCCCGTTCACTGAGTCTCACCTATCGCGGACTCTTCGTCATTGCGGAATAGCCCTGCCCTTTCAGGAGATTCCATGCCCGTACCTTCCGAAGGCCCGCGCGCCAGATCCGGCGAACATGCAGGCCCCGTCCTCGGCCTGAGCGACGAGGAACTCGCGCTCTGTGCCAAATCCTGCGTTCTTCTCAACCGGCAGATAGGCATAGGCTCGGCCCTTACCTATCTTTTCGGCATACTGAGCGAGCACTTTCCCCTCACGCGCATCTTCTGCGGTTTCCGGCGTTACAAGACCTCCATCTTCACGCCGCTTGCCGATACGCTCTCGGATACGCACAACCGCGTGCGCACTCTGGCCACCACGAATTTCACCCAGGACCAGATCAATCTGCTCATGGGCTCGGATTCCCTGCGGCCGTACACCATCAACAACGCCTCCATGCTCAAGAACGCCCAGACGAGCCTGCGGGAGGAGGATCTTGCCTCCTACCTGCGCATTCCGCTCTTCACCGTGGGCGAGGCCACCTTCCAACTCATCTTCTGTTCCAACATCGCCAACACCTTTTCCCAGAAACTTGTGGACAAGCTGCTCGAGCTCGTCACGCCCCTCGGAGAAAGCCTCCGGGAAGATTTCATGAACAACGGCGACCTGCGCCCCGCCGAACGCATAGGCAATCCCGGAGGAAGCGCATCCAACCGCCTCCGCGCCATGAAGGGAATGCACGATCTCTACACGCAGATGGCGCAGGCGGCCTCCACCGACTGCACGGTGCTCATTCTGGGAGAAACCGGCACCGGCAAGGAACTGGTGGCCAGTGCGGTGCAGGAACTGTCGCTGCGCTCCAGCCGTCCCTTCGTCAAGGTGAACTGCGGGGCCATCAACGAGCAGCTTGTGGACAGCGAACTTTTCGGCCATGAGCGCGGAGCGTTCACCGGAGCCTACGGCGCCCATACCGGCTATTTCGAGGCGGCCAACGGCGGCACCATCTTTCTCGATGAAATAGGCGATCTGCCCCTTTCCCTTCAGGCCCGTCTTCTGCGCGTGCTGGATCAGCGGGAAATCCGCAAGGTGGGCGGCACGCACGCCGTGCCGCTGGATATCCGCGTCATCGCAGCCACGCACCGCAATCTCATGGAAATGGTCCGGCAGGGCAAATTCCGCGAGGACCTCTGGTACAGACTCAACGTCTGCGTGCTCCACATTCCGCCGCTGCGTGCGCACCGGAGCGACATTCCCGCGCTGGCACGGCTTTTTCTCATCGAAAAATCCAAGATCATCGGCGTCAATTTCCCCAGCCTCACGCCGGAACAACTGGAAAAGCTCTGTCAGCACAACTGGCCCGGCAACGTGCGCGAACTTGAGCATCTCATGGAAAGGGTGCTCGTGCGCCTCAAGGGCGGACAGTTCAAACTCGACGATATTCTCGACAGCGAACTGTCGCACATCCACAGACTGGACAGAACGCTCACCGTTCCCCCGCCCGCGCAGGGCTGCGGCGAACACTTCGTCTGCCCGTACGCGGGGGCCGCTCACGCCCCTCGTCAGCAGGAAGGCACGGATGAGCAGTGGCACGGCCCCGTCGCCCTGCGCAATCTGCTGCGCTCCACCCCGTGGCCTTCCCTGAAGGATCTGACGGAAAGCTACATCGACGACGCCCTGCGCCACACCGGAGGACGCATCGGCGGGGACGACGGCGCGGCCGCCCTGCTCAATGTGCACCCCAACACGCTCCGGGTACGCCGCCAGAAAAAGAAGCAGACCGACGGCGCGTAGAAAAACGCTTTCCTTCCGGCATGAGAAAAGGCCCGCAACGAGAACATTGCGGGCCTTCATCATATCAGACGGTTATTGCCGCAGGATCAGTACAGACCAAGCACGCCGCCGCCGATGAGAAGCACGCTGGCCACGCACAGGGGAATCCAGATGAAGGAGATGGTCACACCGGCCTTCAGCCAGTCTCTCATGGAGTAATAGCCGTACTGGTAGGTGACGAGCTGCACGGCGTCGATGACCAGCACCAGCGATGCGGAAGCCAGGAAGCCCAGCGGCAGAGCCAGCACCACGGGGTTGAGGCCCTTGCTCTGCGCAAGAGCGATGATCATGGGCATGAACACGGCGATGATGGCCGTGGAGTTGGTGACCAGCAGGTGAATCCACATGGCGAAGAAGCCGATGATGAGCATGAGCAGCCAGGTGGGCAGTTCCAGCAGGCCGCCCAGCAGGGTGTTGCCCATCCAGGCCGCCGCGCCGCTTTCCCAGAGGGACATGCTGAGGGAGCAGGCGCCGCCGATGAGCATGAGGATGCTCCAGCCCATGCGGGGACCGGCATACTTCCAGTCGATGAGGTCGACGCCGGGCACGAAGAGCACCGCACCGCCGAGCACGGCGAGAATGGGCAGCGGAATGTGGTGGATGCTGTCGGTGCACCACAGGACGATGTTCACCAGCATGAAGATGGCGAACTTCTTTTCGTCGCGGCTCATGGGGCCGAGTTCCTTCCAGGCATCTTCAAAGCATTCCGTGCCTTCCAGGTAGTCGAGTTCCAGCGGGAAAAGCTTGAGCAGGATGAACCAGACCACGGGAATGAGCACTATGACCACCGGCATGCCGATGGCGGCCCACTGCAGGAAGGACATGTCCACACCGGCCATGTCGCGCAGAAACTGCATGGTGAGGATGTTCATGGAAGCGCCGGTGGGCGTGGCGATACCGCCCATGAGCACGCCGATGGGCAGACCGATCATGATGGCGCGGGCAAAGTTGCTGCCGTTGGCCTGGCAGCGGTTCTGCTCAACGATCTTGAGGGCGATGGGGGCCAGCATCACCACCACGGGCACGTCGGCCATGAATGCGGAAAGAATGGTGCCGCCGGCGATGAAGCAGAGGAGCAGACGGGCGGGATTGCCGCCCGCAAGGCGGGAAATCCAGAGCGCCACGCGTTCGGAGAAGCCGGAACGGGTGAAGGCGAACGTGACGCAGAACATGCCGAAGCAGAAGAACACGATGGGGTTCGCGAAGTTGGCAAGGGCCTTGTTGAACGGCGCAGCCCCGGAGAGAGGCTGAAGCATGGTCATGAGGATGGCGGCCACGGCGAGAGGAAGCGCGTCGGTCACCCAGATGATGACGGCCGCCACCATGAGGGCTATGGAGCACTGCCCCTGATGGGAAAGACCTTCCACGGGGCCGAACCCGTAGGCGATGGCAAAATAGGCGACGATTGCCGCAAGGAGCTTTACGGCGCGCTGCGGGGAAAAGGGAATGGCGGTGATGATTTCTTCTTTCTCAGACATGCAAGTTTCTCCGAACTGAAATTTCTCGTCAGAATCCCGCTGGGGGGAAGATTCCGGCATCGAACCCCGCAACCGGAATCTCCTCGGAGACATCCGGCGCCGGGTTCGGACCGACTCAGTGAATGCTCCAGCCTTCGTCCACGAAGAGGGCCTGGCCCGTAATCATGGCGGCGTCGTCGGAAGCGAGGAAGGCCACGGCGGCTCCGATTTCCTCAGGCTGCACGAGACGGCCGAGCAGCATCTTGGGATGCACGGAAGAAGAGGACCCCATGGCCCTGGTCATTTCCGTGGCCACGATGGCGGGGCCGACGGCGTTGACCGTAATGCCGAGGGGCGCCCATTCCAGAGCCAGAGCGCGGGTGAGCACGTTGATGCCGCCCTTGCTCGTCTGGTAGGGAACGCGCTTGTCCAGCACGTTGGTGGACAGGCTGGAGGTGATGTTGATGATGCGTCCGCCGTGCGCCATGTGCTTCACCGCCGCCTGGGCCATGAAGAAGGGAGCCTTGAGGTTCACGTTCAGAATGGTATCCCAGCATTCTTCCGTCACTTCCAGCGCAGGCACGGGGCGGTTGACGCCCGCGTTGTTCACCAGAATATCCAGTCCGCCGAGTTCGGCGACGGTATCGTCCAGAGCGACGGGCAGTTCCGCCGTACGCGTGATGTCCATGACGCGGATGACGGCCTTGCGGCCCAGTTCCCGAATGAGGCGCGCCGTTTCCGTGAGGCCTTCACCGTTGATGTCCCAGCAGGCCACGTCGGCCCCGCGAGAGGCGAGCGTGAGGGCTATGGCCCTGCCCAGTCCGCGACCGGCTCCGGTCACAAGCGCCTTTTTTCCCTGCAATCCTTGTCCGTTCATAACCTATCTCCTTATGCCGCTTCCTGCCCTGAGGCTCAAAACCGGCGTATTACCGTGAAGACAACATCCGCCCCTAAGCATTTTTCATGCCAACTTGTGAAAAACTGAAAAATCAATACGTTGGAAAAGATATTCAACCAGAACGATTGCTATTTTTTAGTATTTCCAATTATAAAAAAAGGAGTTTTCTCTCCTTTTTTTGTCATGAAAAAAAATTACCGTCCGAAGTGCATTCTTACCAAATGATATTTTTATCAAGAAAAACGCCTCTCGTAAAAATATAACACTTTTTAGCATTCATATATCCATTTTTTGTCATATTCAGCCATAAACACTTACAGAACAAAAGTTGCATTTTTCACAAAACTTGTTGTTTTTATTTGATATTCAATTATGGCACGCATTTTGCTTTATAAGAGGCATGTCACCCCGGCTCCACCCGCTGACGGAGCCTCAAAAAACTTTCAAGGAGCGTATCATGGCCATACACGGCATTCCTACCGGTGTTCATCGCTACGACAAGGAACTGGTTTGCGAAGGTTATAACTTGTTCAGCCCCTATTTCAGGAACGAGACCCACCTCATCAATATGGAAGGTGAAATCGTCCACACCTGGAAGACCGACTACTTCCCCGGCCTGTTCGCTCACCTCATGCCCAACGGCGACCTTGTCCGCGGTATCCGCGTGCCGAATCAGGCCGTGCTTTTCGCCGGCACCACGGGCGGCTTCGAACGCTACGACTGGGACGGCAACCTGCTCCAGCGCTACATCAAGAACGACCACGAAACCCAGCAGGTGCTTTCCCACGCCTTCTGCCCCATGCCCAACGGCAACACCATCGTCATCTGCCTTGAAAAGAAAAGCAACGAGGAAGCCTATGCCAAGGGCCGCATTCCCGGCACCCTTCCCGAAGACGGCGAATGGTTCGAAGGCAAACAGCACAAGGGGCTCTTCCTCGACTATCTGATGGAAATCGACAAGGACAACAACGTCGTCTGGGAATGGCACCTCTGGGATCATGTGGGCGACGCCCCCGACGAATTCAACCTGAACTACATTCTGCCCCCGGCGGCCCACTACTTCTCCACCGTGGACTGGGTGCATTTCAACGCCGTGGACTACGACCCCATCCATGACCGCGTGTGCATGACCTGCCGCAACTTCGGCGAATTCGTCATCGTCGACCGCAAGACCGGCAAGCTCATCTACCGCTGGGGCAACCCTTCCACCCATCTGCGCGGCCGCAAGCCCGGCTGGCTGGACGACGGCGATCAGCAGCTCTTCGGACCCCACTGCGGCACCTTCATCAACGAAGGCAAGCACATCCTCATCCACGACAACGGCTGGTTCCGCCCCAAGGGCAACCGTTCCCGCGCTCTGGAAGTGGATATTGAAACCGGAAAGATCGTATGGTCCTACGAGTCCCACAACCCGCAGAACTTCACCTCTCCCTACCAGAGCTCCGTGCAGCGCCTGCCCAACGGCAACACCCTCATCTGCTCCACCGGCTCCGGCCAGATCTTCGAAGTCACTCCCGGACCTCAGCCCCGCGTGGTGTGGGAATTCGTCTGCCCCTGGCTGCAGGACGGCCGTACCGTCAACTACCTTGACGACACCGACGTGCTCTACAGCACCACGTCCCACATCATCAAGGAAGGCCACATGAAGAACATGATCCACCGCGTCTACCGCTACGCCAAAGATTACCCCGCCTTCCAGGGCAAGGACCTCTCTCACGGCGTGCCGATCGATCCCTCCATCGTGCGTCTGTGGGAAATGGAACCCTTCAAGTCCGGTTACGCCCGCGCCAAGCAGAACCCCTGGCCTCAGCCCATCGCCTACCGCGAAAACCCTGAAACGAAGTAACCTGCTCCCGGAGCCGCCCGAAGCGGCTCCGGGTCATATTCCCTGCCTGCGGGGCGAGGTTTCCCGCCCTCCGGTCGCGCTTCCGCTTTTCTTCCGACTCTGAGAAACGGAAGCGGCGACCCGGCCACGATTCCTTCCGGACAACAACATCCGTGCCCCGCCGCGACCCGCCATCCCCTTACCTGCCATGACGGGTCGCGTCCTTTTAACCTCCTGAGCCTCAAATCATGCCGCAGGCGGTTCAACAGGCGCTCCTCCCGGAAATATCCCGGCATCTGAAAGCTGCGCCGGCAGCCCTTACCTTCTGCCTTTCCGAAAACGCGCAAGAGGCAGCTCTTCTGTCCGTTACGACAGCATTCCCACAGAAAAAACGCGCGGCAGAAGAGCGGCGGGCATATTCCGTTTCCGCCGCATCCGTGTCGACGCTTCGGGCGCGCCGTCAGTGTTTTTCCCGTATTCTGCGGGCTTCGGCCCGCTCGGCCTGAACCGCGGCACGCGCGTCCTCTTCCCCGCGGCCTTCAAAAAGTCTTCCCCGCACCACGACCCCGCCGCCGTAGCGGGAACGCAGCGCATCCACGGCCCGGTTCAGTCTGTCGCGCCTTTTTTCCTCTTCCCCTTCGGCCTCCTTTTCCGGCATGAGGGAGAGCTGTGTCGGGGCTCCGGCTTCAAAGCCGGAAACGCCCACACCCACAAGGCGCACCCGGCCTTCCAGTTCCAGATGGTCGAGAATGGCGCGGGCCGTTTCGTAAATGGCCTCGGTGCTGCATATTCTGCGCTCCAGCGTGACCTGCCGCGTGATCTGATGAAAGTCGGCATATTTTATCTTCAAGGTCACCGTGCGCCCGGCAAGCCCCTGCCGCCGGAGCGAGGCCCCCACCCTTTCGGCATGACGCAAAAGCCAGGTACGCAAAAGTTCCTTATCCAGCGTATCCTCATCCAGCGTCACTTCCGCGCTTTCCGACTTGGGGGGAGAATACGGCACCACTTCCCGGGGATCATCGCCGTGGGCTCTTTCCCACAGCACGGCGCCTGCCTTGCCGTAGCGTTTCCGCCAGAAGTCTTCCCCGTAGCGCGAGACGTCGGCGCAGCGCCTCACCCCCATGCGGGCAAGTTCCGCGGCAAAATGCCGCCCTACTCCGGGCACGGCCGTAACGGGAAGCGCGGCCAGAAAAGCGGAAACCTCTTCGGGGGCAAGAAGAAAAAGGCCGTCGGGCTTACGCTGCTCGGAGGCGATTTTTGCCAGAAACTTCACCGGGGCTATGCCCACGGAGCAGGTCAGGCCTCCCGTGGCCTCCTTCACTGCAGCCTTGAGGCTGCGGCCCATGTCCTCCACAGGACCGAACAGCCGTTCAAGCCCCGTGGCGTCGAGATAGGCCTCATCCACCGACGCCATTTCCACCCTGGGAGAAAAGCGCGCAATGGTTTCACGCACCAGAGCGGACATTTCCGCATAGCGCCGCATTCTCGGCCTGAGGTACACGGCATGGGGGCAGCGTCTCCTCGCCTCGGCAACGGGCATGGCGGAGCGGATGCCGAAACGGCGAGCCTCGTAGGAGCAGGTGCTCACCACGCCACGGTGTTCCCCGCCCACCACCACGGGCTGTCCCCGCAGATCGGGATTGTCGAGCTGCTCAATGGATGCGAAAAAGGCGTCCATATCCATGTGCATGATCCAGCGCCCGGGGCGAAACAAGGCCGCAACCTCCTGAAAAATCTGTTTCCCGGCCGACAACGAAACGGAAAGCTTTCCGTTTCCGGCGCCGTTTCACCGCCGGAGACAGGACTCTTCCGCACTTCATCCCCGCCGCGGAACGCCTCTTTTTCCACAGGGAAAAGACCATGGAAAAAAAGGTCCGAATATGAAAATATCGTTACAGACAGCCGCCTTCCGAGGATTGTCCTTGACAAGGGGGGGGGCACTCTCTAAGGATGAAGTACCCGTTTCTCATCATGCCCCTGCGCAGGAAAAAGGGCAACCCGGAGTCATTACCGTTCCCTCTATTTTTTCTTTCATAAGGAGTCAGGATCGTTGGCCAAAAAGAAATCTATGCAGAAGTGGACCGTGGAGGATTCCGTCGATTTGTACGGCATCCGCAACTGGAGTTCCGGGTATTTCGACATTTCTTCCAAAGGCGAGGTGGTCATCCGCCCCTTCGGGCGTGAAGGCGGCCCTGAAGTCAGCGTGCTGGAAATCATCCACGAGCTCAAGGCCCGCGGCTATGATCTGCCCGTCCTGCTCCGCATCGAAAACATCCTCGATTCTCAGATTTCCCTTCTGCACCAGACGTTCCGCTCCGCCATCAGCGAACTCGGCTATAAAGGCGACTATCGCGGCGTGTTTCCCATCAAGGTGAATCAGCAGCAGCAGGTGGTGGAAAAAATCACCCAGTACGGCGCCGCCTATCATCACGGCCTCGAAGTGGGTTCCAAGGCGGAACTCATCGCGGCCATCAGCCAGCTCAAAAGCCGCGAAGCCTGCCTCATCTGCAACGGCTACAAGGACGAAGAATTCATCGACCTCGGCCTGCACGCGCTCAGCATGGGCTTCAACGTCATCTTCGTGCTGGAAATGCCCGGCGAGCTGGAAGTCATTCTCGATGAAGCCAAGCGCATGGGCATACGCCCTCAGATCGGCGTGCGCGTCAAGCTCACCACCAAGGCCAGCGGCCACTGGTCGGAATCGGGCGGCGAACGCTCCGCCTTCGGCCTCACCTCCGCGCAGATCGTGGACGTCGTGGATATTCTTAAAGACCACGACATGCTCGACACCCTGAAGCTCATGCACTATCACCTGGGATCCCAGGTTCCGAACATCCGCGACATCCGCGCCGCCGTCATGGAAGCCACGCGCATCTACGCAAGCCTCGTGCAGGAAGGCGCGGCCATGGGCTACCTCGATCTCGGCGGCGGCCTCGCCGTGGACTACGACGGTTCGCACACCAACTACGTCAGCTCCCGCAACTACACCATGATGGAATACTGCACCGACGTGGTGGAAGCCGTCATGACCATTCTCGACGCGCAGGGCATAGCGCACCCGCACATCGTCACGGAATCGGGCCGCGCCACGGTGGCCTACTATTCCATCCTGCTCTTCAACGTGCTCGACGTGAGCCTCATCGAAGTGGGGAGCCTGCCCGAGGAACTGCCGGAAGATACGCCCGAACCCGTGCGCAACCTGAGGGAAACGCTTCAGAACATCAATCCGCGCAACCTGCAGGAAGCCTACAACGACGCCATCTACTACTACGATGAAATGCGCCAGCTCTTCATCACCGGCCGCGTCACTCTGCGTCAGAGAACGCTTGCCGAACGCTTCTTCTGGGCCATCATGCGCGTGCTTTCCGAAGAAAAGAACCGCGTGAAGTACATCCCCAAGGAACTGCATGAAATCGACTCCATGCTGGCCGACATCTATTACTGCAACTTCAGCGTATTCCAGTCGCTGCCGGACAGCTGGGCCATCGACCAGCTCTTCCCGGTCATGCCCATCCACAGGCTGGAGGAGTTCCCCGAAAGACAGGGCATTCTCTCCGACCTCACCTGCGACAGCGACGGCCGTATCTCCCACTTCATCGACCCCCAGGGCCTGAAGACCACGCTGGAGCTGCACCCCCTGAAGGACGGAGAGGAATACTATCTGGGTACCTTCCTTGTGGGAGCCTACCAGGAAACGCTGGGCGACCTGCACAACCTTCTAGGCGATACCAACGTGGTTTCCGTACGCATTCAGGAAGACGGCAGCTACGACTTCGTGCGTGAAATCGACGGCGACTCCGTTTCCGATATTCTCGCCTATGTGGAATACGATCCGCACCGCGTGCTGGTAGGCATACGCAAATCCGCGGAAAGGGCCGTGCGCGAAAACCGCATCACCCCCGCCCAGCGCTACCAGCTCATGCAGGCCTTTGAAGACGGCCTGCGCGGCTACACCTACTTTGAACGCTAATCCTCCGGCCTTTTTGCCGGAACAGGGAATCTGCGGGCCGGAGTCTTCTCCGGCCCATCCCCTTACCACCCCCGGCCGAGAACCTCGTTCTCCCCTTTTTCACTAAGGTTTCAGCACGGCAAATCCGCCGCTGAGGCCTTCATGCTGCAAGGAGCAAGAACATGGCAAAAGTGCTGATCATCGGCGCCGGCGGCGTCAGTTCCGTCGCCACGCACAAGTGCGCGCAGGCCGCTGAAGTCTTTACCGAAATCGTGCTGGCGAGCCGCACGAAATCCAAATGCGACGCCATCGCCGCAAGCGTGAAGGAACGCTACGGCCGCGACATTGAAACCGCTCAGGTGGACGCCGACAACGTGGCCGAACTCACGGCTCTCATCCGCCGCGTGCAGCCCGACCTCGTCATGAACATCGCCCTGCCCTATCAGGATCTGCACATCATGGACGCCTGCCTTGAAGCGGGCGTGAACTATCTGGACACCGCCAACTACGAACCGCCGAACGACGCGCATTTCGAATACAAATGGCAGTGGGCCTACCAGCAGAAATTCAAGGATGCCGGACTCTGCGCCCTGCTCGGCTCCGGCTTCGACCCCGGCGTGACCAACGTGTTCTGCGCCTACGCCCAGAAGCACCTGCTGGATGAAATCCACGTTCTGGACATCATCGACGCCAACGCGGGCGACCACGGCCTGCCGTTCGCCACCAACTTCAACCCGGAAATCAACCTGCGCGAAGTGTCGGCCAAGGGCCGCTACTGGGAACGCGGCGAATGGGTGGAAACCGATCCCCTTTCCTGGAAGATGAACTTCGACTTCCCCGAAGGCATCGGCAAGCGCAACTGCTACCTCATGTATCATGAAGAGCTGGAATCGCTGGTGCAGAACCTCCGTGGCATACGCCGCGCCCGTTTCTGGATGACCTTCGGCGACGCGTATCTGAACCACCTGCAGGTGTTCAAGAACGTGGGCCTCATCGGTATCGAACCGGTGAAGTTCCAGGGCCACGACATCGTTCCCCTCCAGTTCCTGGCCAAACTCCTGCCCGATCCCGCCTCCCTCGGCCCGCGTACCGTGGGCAAGACGTGCATCGGCTGCCTCATGCGCGGCGTGAAGGACGGCAAGGAACGCACCGTGTACATCTACAACATCTGCGACCATCAGGAATGCTACCATGAGCTGGGTTCGCAGGCCATTTCCTACACCACGGGCGTACCCGCCATGGTGGGCGCCATGATGATGGTCACCGGCAAGTGGAACAAGCCCGGCGTATGGAACATGGAACAGATGGACCCCGATCCCTTCCTGGAAGAACTCGGCAAGTACGGTCTGCCCTGGAAGGTCACGGAACCTGCCCTGTAATCTGCGGCCGGGCGCGTATGTACGGGCAACGCCTCCTTCCGGGGGCGTCCGCCGTCATTCGCGTCCGGCTTCTTTTTCACGCTGCCTCCTTGTGCGGCCGTCTCCGGCAAAATGCTGCCGCCCCTTTTTGAGACCGGCCTTTCAAAGGCATGCAGATACCTTACAGGCGCGCCGTGCCGACGATGCCGCAAAGGAAACTCCGTTACGGGAGGCGTCATGACCGTTGAAGAACAGATAGCCCGGCTGGAAGAACTGGCGTATTTTCAGGAAAAACTGCTCGGCCAGCTCAACGAAGCCCTCACGGGTCAGCAGGCCCAGCTTGATGCGCTGGAAAAACGCCTTGCCGGACTGGAAGAAAACGTCTCCGCCCTGCTTGAAGCCTCGGACGGAAACGCTCCCGCCAATACCCTTCCCCCGCACTACATGCCGGAGCGCTACTGATCGGGCGCAACTTTGCCGGCTCAACCCCCGCCGCCATGAACGAATACCTTTCCAGACTCCGCCCCGAATCCTGGCCCTCCCCCTGCTTCGTCACCGATCTTGCTCTGCTCAGAAAAAACGCCGCCGTTCTCGACGACGTGCAGAAGCGCACGGGCGCAAAAATCATGCTCGCGCTCAAGTGCTTTTCCCAGTGGATGACGTTTCCCGTGCTTTCCCGCGCCATGCGCGGCCCGCTTTACGGCTGCTGCGCCAGTTCCCCCGATGAGGCGAGGCTGGCAAAGGAAGACTTCTGCGGGGAAGTGCACGCCTTCGCCGCAGCATGGAGCGAAGAGGAACTTGCGGAAACCCTGCGCTATGCCGACCATATCGTGTTCAACTCCTTCGCCCAGTGGAAGAAATTCCGCCCCATGGTGGAGAGGGCTTCCCGTGAACGCGGCGTGGATATAGAATGCGGGCTCCGCCTCAACCCGGAACACTCCGAAGGGGCCGTTCCCATTTATGATCCCTGTTCGCCCGGTTCCCGCCTCGGCATACGCCCGGCCGCCTTCCATGCCGAACTGGAAAAGGACCAGCACGCCCTGGACGGCATAAGCGGCCTGCATTTCCATACCCTGTGCGAACAGAATGCCGACAGCCTGGAACGCACGCTCAAAGCCGTGGAAAAACATTTCGGCGCGTATTTTTCCGGCATGAAATGGATCAATTTCGGCGGCGGCCACCACATCACCCGCGCCGATTACGACATCGAGCTTCTGTGCCGCTGCATCGAACATGTGCGGGATACCTATGACGTGCAGGTCTATCTGGAACCCGGTGAAGCCGTGGCCCTCAACGCAGGCGTACTCGTCGCCACGGTGCTCGACGTGGTGCAGGCCGACATGCCCATCGCCATTCTCGATGCCTCCGCCGCCTGCCACATGCCCGACGTTCTGGAAATGCCCTACCGCCCCAACATCATCGGCGCAGGAGAAGCGGAAGAAAAGAAGTTCACCTGCCGCCTTGCGGGCAAATCCTGCCTTGCGGGCGACGTCATCGGCGAATATTCCTTTGATGAGGAGCTGAAGCCCGGCGACAGGCTCGTCTTTCTGGACATGGCCATCTACAGCATGGTGAAGACCAATACCTTCAACGGACTCCGCCTGCCCTCCATCGCCATCTGGGATTCGGAAACCGACCAGCGCCGCGTTACCCGCACCTTCAGCTACGAGGACTTCCGCACCAGGCTGTAGGGGAGCCCTACAGCAGTCAGAAAAGGCGACCTGTCCGGGACAGGTCGCCTTCTTTTTTACCAGGCAGGAATGTCATGATAGGCCGTGCTTATGCAGCCTGCCCTGCTCAATGTTATATGGCGGAAGCCAGAACTCCGGTTTTGTTCCGAGTTTCGCCGAGTACGGAGGCATTTTCTGTCGGCATAAGGGTATACGCACATCCTACTGTTGCCGTCCGCAACAATCTGAAGTCAACCCGACATCATCAGAGTTCCTTTTTTGTCACGGTAATAAAGCAGCCTCTGGTAAAAAACACGTTGCTTTTCTGTCTCATGCAACGCAGAGGGATGTATCCGACACACGCTAAAGAACTACATACTGTCTGGCTATGACCTAGTACCTATAGTTGTGATGAGGTTCCAGTCGGATGGATTCACATAAGGTATTCGTATTACCATGAGCGCGAAACAATACCCTAGCCTACCGATATATGCTCATTAAAGTGTAGCACCACATAGCCGACAGGAATGAACTCCGTGTAGAAGACGCATATGCCCATATCGCCACATTCCGCACCGATGAAGAACATCACTGCGCCCCCTAGGGATGACTCCGCGCAGTCCAGACAAGAAACCGTGTTCTAAACACTATTATAGTTACAAATCTAGAACTATGGACGGAAGCGCCATATTCCACTTCCACGCACACGGACACATCGAACTTCTGCGCAAAATCATAGCCCCGTGCCAGAGCTCCGCCCGCTCTGGCCCCGGATACACTCCTCGGCACCATGCAGAGCTGCGTAGATCCAGCATCCCCCGAGGGGGCTGTACGGAAAAGGAAGACTTCGGCGCAAGATATGCGTCACTCCCCACCGCACAGTCAAAAAAGCACTATACCCACGGCAGAGCGATAAAAAAGAACTTTTCTCACGTCATCATCCAGAATAACATGTGTACGGTCAAAACAACCATCACCTTGTTCTTTGAGATGACAATGATATTTGAGTTCAGTACATTGTTATCATAACAAAATATCATCAGATAACAATTTATTTCCTCCACATTAAAGGAAACATATCTTGGATTGTCACATGAAGTGTTCTTTTCAAAGCATATAAATCTTCCAAGGAATAAGAAGGTTGCACTTTTTTTCCATCGGGAGGTGTCAAAGGAACAAAGGAGGAGAAAATTTCCTTGAGACCTTCCTCATCATATCGATACGGAGCCATGCTGGAGTGAAAGGGAAAACCTTTCAGTACATGCGCATGGACGCATGGAAGGCCTGCAATGCGTGCCGCCTCCACCCGGTCAACAGCTTCCGCATCGCCGTAATACATATGGATCTCCAGATTGGCGAGAGAAGTGCTGCTCAGCAACTCTTCAAGGTTTCCCCGCTTCTGAGCGTCTTTCAGCATAAAGGGGAAGCGCCTTATCAGCTCACATGTTCTTCTGTAATGGGTAACATTCACAAGATTATCGTTACCGAAGGCCAGCGTCTGAGGACTGAAGGCATGAACCGTCACCTCCATGCCGGAAAAGCGGACAGCCATGGCGTGCCCCAGCACAATGGAAAAAAAAGCCCCGGCCGACGTGCTGCACACCACTATTCTGGAATATCCCTGAAGCATATCTCCCAGATACTGGAGAAGCGCATCGGAGAAAGCCAGGAAATAGCAGTAGTCGATTGGCTTGATGAACAGTGCGGAACAGCCGAACTCCCTGTTTCCAAACAAAAAGTTCTTTTCCACTAACGGCTGTGTAAAGATGTAGCAGGTATCGCTCTCATTCTTTACCCTGTGTTCCGTAGGATAGAATATTTTTGCAGCCAGCTCATTAAAGTATTCGTGCACATGATTCATGTTTTCGGCATGCAGAATACGTTTTGCCGCCGTAAGCAGCACTGCGGAAAGCTCCTGTGTTTTCAAAAACACGGAGACCTCCGCCAGCAGGGCGCGACTTTTCTCCCTGTATTTCTGAAACGTCAGCCCTCCCGCCTCGGCTCCTGCCAGCATCCAGACGGCGATCAACGCCGAAATGGCTTCGATATCAAACGGGTTAGCGGAGTACGCTCTGATGTAGGACATTTCGGCGCTCATATAATTTTTCATGTAAAAAAGTGAATTTCCTATACAAAAATCTACCTTACTGGAAAATTCACTATGAGACGAAAGTTTATATTTTGTAAAATAATATAACGCTTCATGATATCTTTTAACAGAATATAAAGCAAGCCCACCAAACATATATATAACGGGAGTTCTTTCATTACATGAATCAATGATAGAAATAATACTTTCTATATTTTTATCTTTCCATAACTTTCTCAGTTTTTCCTCAAGATCATCCTTTTTAGGAGTATCAATATTTTGATTGCTTGCATATGATTTTTTTAATTCCATGTGCATCTCCATTATTAAATTCCATGTTTCTGTATTTCTTTTCATACATATTTTATATGTAAAATATATATGAAAAGAAATACATCATGACATGAATGATTTGTATTATCCTTATGGATAAAACATTTTATCCTGCTTATCCATAAGGATAATACATCAAAGGCCCCTGCAATAGAGCACTGTTTGTCCAGTGCATTGTCAGGGCAAGGAATGATTACTCCTTCCCGCTCTGCTTCTTACTGATATAATCATGTATCCTTTTTTCATCCCAGGTGATCCCAGACTTTATGGCCTTCGCCGGAATTCCGGCAATGATGCTGTTCGGGAAAAAGTCCTTTTTACCGACAAGTGAATGAGCACCAACCACGCAGTCTCTGGGAATATGGGTATCTTTCAGCAGGGTGACGCTCTGCCCAAGCCAGACATGGTCATCCACATGGATGCCGAACTTCGGCATGTTGATGGGAGCACCACTTTCGAGATCGATGATGGTGTGTCCATCCGTGGGGCGGAACAGGACATCCAGCGACATGACGATATCCTTGCCCATGATGATCTCCATGCCGGGCTCGGCATTACAGATGCAGCGAAGCGTACGCAGCCAGGAGCGTTCCCCTACCCACATGGTGGTATCATCCGCAGTCAGATTCAGAGAGACGCTGTCCGCCGACACCTGCCTATCCAGATGCAGGAAGCTTCTTTCCCCCATGAACACTTTTATTTTATTTTTTATTTTTACCGTCTCATGTACTTCCACAAGCCCGTTTTTCCCCTTGAACTCGATCTCCATCTTTGGGAAGGAGTCCACCTCCTCACGGCTGCCGTTTTTATGTACCACAATGATTCTATTCCCTTTTTGAATTTCTCCCTCATTGCGGAACTGATGGGCGATCTTGTACGCCGAACTTATATTCACTTCATTGATTTTATTTTCTTTTTCAGAAAATTTCAAAACAGGGTGCAGCGTGTCTGAAATAAACTCCGCAAACACTTCCTCATAGTTATCCTCAGAAAATCCTCTCCTGAAATAGATTTCCTTTGCGTTGTTCATCAGGGACGCAGCATTCACCTTTAATGACCCGAACAACTTTTCATACTTATCTATATCTTTTGCAACGCAGTATATATACATGCTCTTATTGATAAAATATATTCTATAATATATATCATCAATGCCATTTATGGTCATGTCGAATTTTACAGCTTCATATTTACTTATCGATGTTATCATTGGGTAATGTTTATTTATATACATATATAAAATTTTCATCATTTTGCTTTGAAAACTATAAAGATCATCTATAGTTTTCATTGCTTCATATTTTTCATTCAATATTTCATTTATGATGAAACTCGCTTTTCTTGCAGTATTTATATCACTGCCTTTACGCATCTGCTTATTCAGAAAATTCAGGAAATAAAAACCAAACTTTTCTGGACTTGAAGAATGTGCGGATATTCCATTGGTACAGTGCACCCAGGTGACAATATTGCCATACTGGGATATCCCGTAACGCAACGGTATGTTCTTTTTCTTAAAAAAGCTGAAACATTGGTCATAGTCCACCTTCGACGCAATGTTTTCAACAAGGAAAAAACTGCTTTGGGAATTGGTGATATCGATCTTATTTCTTCCGAGGTCGTCTTCTGCAGTTAAGTCAATGCCCAGAACATCATTAAAATATTTGGTGATCTGAGGTTTCCATGCGGCCAGATCATACTGAGGATTCAAAGCGTACGCTGTCGAGCCGCCCAGAAGGTTCGCCAGATAGATTGCGGCGGTAGCACCTCCCGAACTGCCGAAAAACACAATATCTTCCGGCGCAACATTCAACAGCGTCATAAACTTTTCAATGATCGGCAGCATATTCTTTAAATATGACATCTCCTTCGTGCCATAGTACCATAAAACACCATTTGTCTTTTCAGCATATGATTTATTCTTCTTTGCATTATACATGGGATCATCTATGCAAAGATAATTTCCATCCAATATATTGATATATTTCCAACGCAAAAATACAGGATATTTCTTTCCCGCTCTTCCTCCACCACACAGGCTGATATACAGCTTCTTTGCTTTGGAAGGGAAAAACAAACATTCATATTCAACCTGATTATTCTCAATACAGTATCTGTTTACGCCTTCAAGAATTTCAAATGACTTCACATTCGTCTTTATCGGCGTTTCTTTCATCCATGTTCTTGAAACAGTATACAGATTCTTTCTTGATTTTATAATATCAAAGTTATCATCATCTTTATCAAAAAGACTTTCCATATCTTCAAAATTTAAACCGCTCATACTTCCTCCTGAAACAGGACGTACTGATGTGAATACTCATTTTTTCCGCCAAGAGCTATCCTGTCGTCATAATATTCTTTTATCACAAAGAAAAACTTTATATATGTTCATATGATAACCATAAATGATCATACGTTATCCTCATGAATGCCCTTGCCTGCAGCAGGGCTATTATCTACAGCCTCTCCGAGAGCAATATCTTCTACAGCGGGCAGCATCGTATCCGCAGCTTTTTCCTTAAACGATTCCAAGTCGACCATGGCGCAATATCCGCTGTACGCGACTATCCCCGGCGCAGTTTCCGCAAACGCTTCCACCTGAAGGCCTGCTACCTGTCCGAGTCCGGCAGGAATGTCCCAGCTGTGAACCGATCCGGGAAGAACGGCCACTTTGTGCCCATTCGGGTATTGAGCAGACTTGTATCGGATGTTCCATCCTGAAACTGCGGAATCGGCCTCCCATACCAAACGGAGGGAACCATCTTCCAAGCGCTCCAGATGGGCATGTTCCGGCCTTGATACCCGTATGGGCTCTTCCACCTTCAACACAGCCTCCGCCTTCACCTTGTCCCCCAGATCGGCCACCAGCCTGTATTCAACCGGCCAGCCATGCTTGAGGACATCGGTAAACGTTGTCTGCTTTGCGGGAAGTCCGGCAATCTGCTCATATTTCTTGCCGCGGATTTTTCGAAAAAGGGTGTACCCCTTTCCGCCCGGCACATCCGTCCATGCAAGCTGTACGCCTTCGGGAAAGAGCTTGCGCACCCGGAAGGGGGCGGCCATGCTTGCCAGACGACAGGTGCTGGCGGCCAGCATGGCATCGGTATCCGCCACGCCGGTATGGACCTCATACCCGGCAAAGCGCCAGGCAATGTGCCGAGCCTTCACCATATTCCGCGCGCTTTCCAGCGCACGGATATACGTCATCCCTTCAACGACGCGTTTGCAGTTGTTTCTGTCGGTAAAGGCGAAGAATGCTTCTATCCTGCGCTCATACTCCGCCTCAATGGCACAGTTCTTTTCCATATAGGAACAAATTGCCTCCACCACCGATTCGTGATTGCGACAGACCGGGCCGAAACCCATGGTCTCGTAATCCATGGTCTTCGCCTCATACTGCGGCGGCAACGCATCGGGGTGGTAGTACACGAGCGGCTTCTTCATGAAGGCGAAGTCATACTGAATACCGGAATGATCGGTAACCATCAGGCTGGATTCCGACAGCATCTTTTCATAATTGATGTTGCCGCTCGCACCGGCAAGAATCTCCACATAGTCGTTTCGGTCAAAATCATTTACCTGAGGACTGAGTATGGGATGCACCAGATAAATAAGCCGGTAGCCGCAGCGCTTCGCACATGCGATGAGCTTTTCATCGTTGATAAGACTGTTGTAAATCCGGTAGTACTCAGTTTCCTTGAAATTGACGCTGTAGGAGTGCATCTCTCCCTTACGGTTGGTGCCCGCAGTCACATTTCTGCGCCATGTGGGAGCAATGAGTATCTGCCGCTTATCCGTGCTGATCAGTCCGTCATAACGTGGCGCGCCGGTCAAAAGCAGACGCTCTTTACTGTATCCATACACAGGATGAGAAATATTTTTTATTTCATATTCAGACACACAAAAATAATAAAGTGTATTATCGAATATTCTATTCTGATATTCTGCAATCTGCTGTATGGAAAGTCCGTGCTGAAGACAAAGCACGCGATAATTCAAGATATCTCTGAAATATTCCTCAATAGCATTGCTGAATCCGCAATACTGCTTAACGTCAACGCGTGTAGCAAACACATAAGCTGCGTGAAGAGATAAAAGACGAAGTTTAAATGAGTTATAAGCAAGAACATTTTTATATGTCTTCCGCAGACGCCGGGAATCCTCACAGTCTCGATTGATGATGTAGTACATATCTACGCCATCAACGGCATGATCGTTAACATACCGGAACAGATATTCCCCATTATCCCCGCCCTTGAAAAGCTGGTCGAAACTGAGCCATACCTCTTTCTTTATAAAGGGCTTCGTAGCCCAGTAGGCAAGGCGCAGGCCCAAGACTCTGAGCATCCTCCCGAACGGCAGCTCATGTCGACATGCCCTGCGCACCAAAAAGGCATACAGCCCGAGTTCCTTTTTCAGGCAGGGGAACATACCGGCCTGCGTTACGGAAATTCGGCAATGTTCGGAGTCATAACTTATAAGGTAACGCCCGATACGCCAATAAAATGCATCTGCGTTACCCAGGCGCGCTGCTGTTTTTACAAAACGAACGGGAAGACTTATGGTGCAGTCCTTATGCTTCAAGTAAAAACTTATGGATACACCACTTTTTAACAGATCTGTAGGAATAACCACAGATCCGGTAAAACCGCTCTTCATGGTCATGCCGAAATATTTATCAAGGGAATATACAGAATCTTTGATAAAGGGAATTTTCTTCGATGCTACTTTTGCAAAACCTTCTATTTCTTCCTTCTTGAAGATATAGGTATTTGATATTTCATAATCAAAAATAATATTTTTTCCAAAGCGATTTATCGCCTTGATTTCCATGGTCATATTTACATGGCGTTCTATAATTTTTCTTTTGAATACACCAAATAATTCTGTTGAAGAACTACAAATATCAGGAAGCAGTTCAGGCTTTCTATATTTGATCTTCAGCATAACGAGCGACATATACTTAGGAAATAATTTTTTATTATTAATATTATACTTTGTCAGAATAGTATCATCTACACCAGAAAAGACCTGCGCGCACACTTCAAAAAACTCTTTAAGCAGATCACCGGAGAGTATATTCTTATTTCTGTTATTGCGATTGCACGCAAAACGCAACTCCACAAGATATGTTACTGCAAGCTTAACAAATATCGATTTCTTATATTCTTTTACAAGAGGAATATAAACTTCTTTCAGCGTCCGACTGTACCATTCCAAATAATACTGATCTGGATAATTATAAAAATCAGTCTCAAATATAAAATCAACTTCAACTTTTATATTTGAAATATAATATTTTTTTTCATTTGCAATATTGCGTATTATATAATCAAATTCACTTTCGAATACATAATTTTCATTAAATTTTATATTTTTAAATACATCACGCTTCCAAAAATAGCTCTGCAGACAGAGGTTGATGAAGTTATCGCTGTCCTTGTATATACTTTTTACTGCTTCAAAGTAATGTATTTCTTTCTGAGTGTCGGAAAGTTTGTAAGGAGAGATGCAGATGATATTAAATGTATTATTTTTTTTGCATATATCATGAAGTGCCGACAGATGAGCGGCCGATAAAAAAACATCACTGTCACAGAAGTTGACAAAGGCTCCGCTGGAAAGTTCCATGCCCTGATTGCGTATGGACGCCATTTCCTTCCCCGGACATTCCAGACAGCGAGCCCCTCCCCCCAGAGCTTCCACAGCACGCCGCGAAGCCTCCCGGGTTTCCTCGCTGCATACGGTATCAAAGATATTGAGCTGAAGAAGATCGGCAGAGGCCCCGTCATACAGCGCCGCAAGCCTCTCCGCACAAGCCTCAGCCTTGGTTATGATATAATTTATAGAAAAAAAGGCAGACATACGTTATCTTCTCCTCATCACATCCATGAGCTTTCAGCAGAGTTTGTCCCTCATGACGCGCATCATCCGTTCAAACATTTCCCGCAGTCCCTTATGAGGAAAATAATTCAGGCCATTAAAAGCACTGCCGTCCAGCTGAATATGAATTTCTTCGGCATAACGCTTCTGCTTCTCCTCATCACAGTCAAAAACAAGCCTGCTTCCTCTTCCCATAGATGAAACAAGTTCCGCCATTTCCCGAATGGTCGAATATGTCTCAGGGTTGGAAAGATTATAGGCTCTGCCGTTTTCTCCCAGAAGCAGAACGGAAAGTATGCTGCGCACGGCATCGGATGTATAAAGATAGTCGCGCTTTGTCGTTCCCATGGTATGGAGAACAATATCCGCCCCCGCCAACGCGGCACGCGCAAACTGCGCGTAAACACGGTTATCCGTATCGGGTATGCCTGCACCGAAGGTCAGGGTCGGGCGCACTATCTTCACGGGCACCCCATACTGTGAGGCATAAGCTACACACAATGTTTCCGCCATGCGCTTGCTCTGGGGATAGCTGCTGCGTATGGCCAGTGGGTTGATTGATCCGCTTTCTTCTTCCCGCACCCGCTCATGATCAAGCTTCCCATACACTTCCATGGATGAAATATAGACAACGGAACGAGAAGAATGCTGCCGTGCGAAATCAAGAATATTTCTGGTGCCGTCCAATGTTGTGGTGATAACGTCTACCGGCCTGGAAATGAAATCCAGGCTGGCCGTCGAACTCGCCGCATGGATAATGTAATCCGCAGCCATACTCTGCGGAAAAGCATCCCTCACATCCGCCACATGAAAAACAAGCTTTGTTCCCCAGAAATGCTTCTGCCCGGCAAATACCTTTTCCGCCTTGACCATACTGCGGACCACGGCACAGATACGCATGCTCATACCGCGGCTTTCGGCGGCATAAAGAAGAACCTTAACAAGAAGAGAACCGATAAGTCCTGTTGCTCCAGTTACCAGTACAGTAGCACCGTTCAACTTCTCCCACGGGATAACCCGATCGGAAACAACCTCCGCCATGTCTTCAACAAGAACAGGATGTTCAGAGCACCACGATGACTCTTTTTGCATATCACACCTCATTTATTATAATATATTTACAGTTTTCATCATATTATTACATTCCCATAACCTGCATGCTTTCCTGAGCATTCAAAATTCCCTTGAAAAGATAATAATCTATGGGGGTAGTAATTTTTATATTTGAAGTAGAACAAGATACATAGTGAAGTTCATGACCGTAATGCTGCATAAGAGCAGCAGAATCTATCGCATCATTGATACCATCCTGCATAGCTCTGCGATGACATTCAACAATGTCGCGTACCTTAAAAGACTGGGGAGCCTTGGCTATGATACACTGGGGACGAGGTAAAATTTTATCAATCGTCCCGTATTTTTCTACGAGACAAAAAGTTTCAATGGCATTTGAAGACGATATGGCAGAACCAAACTGTTGTACGGAACTGATATTTCTGGAAATCAAATCTTCATCTATGATAGGTCTGACCCCGTCATGAATCAGAACGACATCATCATCGTTGGCGTATTTGGCTATTTCAAAAAGACCATTTCTGATGGATTCCTGTCCTGTACTTCCCCCGGGAACTACTACTTTCACTTTCGAAAGGTCATAATGCGCAATTAGCGAATGCATCAGCTTTATATGCGATTCCACACAGACGACAACGATACCATCTATGCTTCTGTGCCTCTGAAAATGTTCTATAGTATAAACAATGATAGGCTTCCCAAATACTTCAAGAAACTGTTTAGGAACTCCATGCGTATGCATCCGTTCCCCGACTCCACCAGCAAACACAAGCGCATAATTCATTTCACATTCCTTTTACTTAGTTTTTCAATAAAACACGCCACACGTTCAGCACTATGACCATCACAAGCACTCATATACTTTTCCCATATATGGTGTTCGTCATTATTTAAATAGCGTATCTTTTCTACAATCTCCTGTGATGAATGGCATACATATTTTTCACCGACAAGCTCTTCTGGTTCAATATAAATCCCTCTTTCTTTATGTTTGTATCCTATGATATCAGAAATAAATAGAAATATAGGGCGCCTGAAAAAGGAATAATCAAAAAGAATAGAGGAATAATCCGTTACCAACACATCCGACATAGCAAGACAATCTTCCTGCAACAAAAGGGAAACATCTTTCCATCCCTCTGGTACATCCTCCACGACAGAAGGATGCCTTCTCAGCAAGAAACACCAATCCTGCCCCAGTTTCGCCTGAAGAAGCGCAACATCAAGCTGATACCTGTGGGTACGCTTTCCCTGCATATCGCCCGACCGAAAGGTTGGTGCGTACAGGAGCAGTTTTTTTCCCCTGCATTCTGGAAACATATGAAAAAGTTTTTCATGAGCCTCTGCAATATCGCAGGTATATAACCTATCCGTACGCACAAGCCCCAGAGGAAGAACCTGTTTAGGATTTAAATTAAATGCCTGAGCATAGTTATTAATCAATTTTTTATCTGATATAATAAACCAGTCAATATTTCCGTGAATTCTGTTAAGCCGCCTTATTTCAACTTCAACATCTATATGATTTCTTATGGCATCAAAGCCGACATATTTATAAAGTCCGCTACTATGCCATACCTGAACACAGACGGTTTTGTCTTCGATTCGTAAATTACTTACCATCGGAGACGACTGATCCATAACCAGTACGCTTGATCTGGATATATTCCATAGAGCGGAAAGACAGCATGTCGTTCCATCTATACGGACGGATTTCACCTTTTCATGCAAGTACTCCCAGAGAATATCAAGATTGGAATAACTGCGACTTGTCCCGCACTCGATAAAACAGATGCGTGAAGTTCCCGGGAACAGGCAGAAGAGCTTATAAAGCAATTTGCATAGCTGTTTTTTCCAGTATTTCATCTTCATTCCTGAACTCGCCTTCAAGAAAATCCACTCTGCGCTTCCCTCTGCACAAGGACTCATACCGTTTAACTACAGCCCTACCGCCACCTTGGTGGCCACGGCAATCTGGTAGAGTACCTGAGAAATACTCTTGGCCAGTTCCAGATTCTTGGTATCCACGCGGGGCATGACCAGAATGCGGTCTCCAGCATGCACGCCCAGTTCCGCAATGGGGCCCACCTCCCCGTTCATGCGCGCAACAAGAATGTTGTCCTCATCCGCACGGTCGGTAAGGCCGCCCGCGCTCTTCACATAGTCTTCCGCCTTCATGGCGGCATCGAAGGTCACGGCCTTGGGCAGAAGCACCTCGCCGGACACCTGCACCACGTCGCTCTTCTGCGGAATGACCACTTCGTCGCCGTCTTCCAGCAACAGGTCGCGCACCTGCCCGCCCCGGCTCACCACCACCACGCCGTCGGGCGTGAGGCTTGCCGCACGATGGATGAAGTCCTGCACCAGTTCCGCCTCGCGCACGCGGATCTCGGCCTCCTCCGCCGTGGCGGACGTGGCCGTGAGCGCGGAACGCTCCAGGCGGTGCAGCGAATCTTCCAGTATGGTCTTCTGCTGGCGCGCCACGCTCTGGCGGCGCACATACACGGCGGAAACGTCGGCAAGGGCCGGGTCCACCTCCACATAGGCAAGCAGGGCCCGCAGCGTGGTGCTGTTCTTTACCGGGAAACGCGATGCTCCGCGTATGGCGCCGCTCACCGAGGCCATGATGGTGCGGCCACGCGTATCGGCCACGAATTCCACGCTGTCCCCGTCGGCAAGACGCATGGAGGAAAATTCCTGCATGGTCATGTACTCATTGAAGGGCCTGCCGCCCCGGATGCCCGTAACGCTCACATGCGTGGCGCTGGAAAGCGGGCTGCCGTAGGCAATGAGCTGCGAGCCCGTGGCCTGCCCCTTGAACTCATACCGGGCCTCCTGCCGCAACATGCCGCAGGCCGCCACACTCACCCCGCGTTCTCCCACAAGGATGACGTCGCCTTCCTTCAACCGGATGTCGGGCATGTTGCCGTTGAGGGCGAAATCATAAAGATCAAGACTCGCCACCACCTTGTTGCCGCGCTTCACCTTCACGTTGCGGAAGGTGCCCCGGTTCGGCGTAATGCCCCCCGCCCTGTCGAGGTACGACATCACGGAATCCACGGGGCTGCCCGCATAGCGGCCCGGCTGGTTCACAAAGCCCGTCACATACACGGCCACGGGCTGGGAACTCTGGAGATTGACGTAGATGTTCACGTTGTCGGTGAATACCGAGGCAAGGCGCGAGCGCACCGCCCCCTGCAAAGCGGACTGCTTGAGCCCGGCCACACGCACAGGCCCAACTTCCGGCAGAAAGATGTTGCCCTGCTGGTCCACGGGCAGCACGTCGTCATAGGTTTTCGCGCCCCATACGCGCACCATGATGCGGTCGCCGGGCAGAATGACATAGTCGCCGTTCATGCCGTCACTGTAGGTGCCCGCAAAATTTCCCCGGAACAGATTGGCCCCGAAGGGAGCAAGCAGCGCGGAGGCGGAAGGCGACAGACTCCCCTGCGCCCAGGCGGGCGGCGCGTCCATCACCGTGGGGATGGACTGCTTTTCCCGGTACGGGGCCGAAGCGTCGAACACCGGATAGCCCCCGGGCGTGGACTGGGAAACCACATTCATGCCGTTTCTGGCCGAGGCAGGCAGCCCGCCCTGCATGGGCGTGCCCGATGCCATGGAAGAGCCGCCGTACTGCGCCGCCCCGCTGTAGTTCTGGAGCGGATTCTCCGCTGCAAAAACAGGCTGAGCACAGAGCGTGCAGAGCGAAAATAGTATGCCGGCGTGGTATATCGCTTTCATATTAAAATCCCGCATGTTCTCGGATGGACGCCCATACCAGCGACACGATGCCCAGAAGGAGCAGCAGCGCCGCAAACACATAGAGCGTGAAAAGGAAGGGCCGGGGGTACAGAGATTCGTCCGGCAGCGTGGGCTGCTGATACGCCACCACATAGCGCGACTGCGCCATCTGCTGGATGCGCGCCTGCTCCAGGGAGGTCATGGCCGAAACAAGCTGCTTCTGGGCAAATTCCGCCTCTATGGTCAGGTCTTCGTACTCGGCCACAAGGGAGTTCAGGTTGCCCTGCACGGTGCTCTGCCCGGCCACGCGCAGCTTTTCTTCCCCAAGCTGCTTTTCCACCGCCGCAAGGCGCTGGTTCAGCGACTTCAAAAGCGGAGCTTCCGCGTTCATGTACGATTTTGCTTCCGATATCTGGGTGCGGAGCGTCGTGGCCTCGGCTTCCAGCCGCGTCACCAGTTCCTGAAGACCGGCCGCCGTACTCTTGGGGTCGATGAGATTGTGGGTGTCGCGGAATTCCCGCATGGCGCTCTGCGCATGGCGTACACGCTCTTCCGCACGGCTCACTTCCTCGCGCGCAAGTTCCACCGCATCGTGGCGTGCCCGCTCGTTCATGGCGTTCACCAGAGCTTCGCTGGCGGAAAGAATGGCCTGATTGAGTTGCTGCGCCATGTCCGGCGTATAGGCGCGCACGTTCAAATTGATAATGCCGGTATCCGGGTCCAGCTCCGGTGTGATGACACTGTGCCAGTAAGTGATAAGCTCATCCTGCGTTGGGTTCTTCCACAGTCGGGAAATAATATCATGACTGCTGTCAGTATAGTGGTCGACAAACTTCAGCTCGCTATCGATGCGCCGGGCAAGATCGAGGCTCTTGATATAGTCTTCCAGGATATAGACGTCATTGCTGGTGGAAGATGACTTCAGAAAAACGGAAGTGATATCCGTTCCCACAGAAGCGGAACCCGTCTCCGCAGAACGTATGGCGAAGGAAGCCTGGGAAATATACATGGGAGATGCAATCAGCAGAAAATAGCACAACGCCAGTGCGACGGGTGCTATAATCATGGCAGGCAGACGATATTTTTTATACTTCACAAGAATTCGACTGAATACAGTTTCCTTTTCAACTGGCTGTTCCGCAACTACAGGGAGAACTATCTCTGTGGAAGAATTAAAAGCTTCTTCCTCCTGTCGTTTGTTCAGTTCGGTAATCTTGTTGCTTGTATATTGATAAATATATTTGAGCCGTTTTATTCTTTTCGTTTGTGCTTCAAACTGCTTTTCCAGTAATGCAACTGTTTCAGCATGGCTGCGTTGTTCCTCTTCGGAAGGAAGTGTCGACACATCTACAGCCTTTAATTCTTCCAGCGAATCCGCAATGCGCCTTCCTTCCAGACGTGCATGCTTCAGAATATCCCGAAGCCAGACTTCATGCGTGGTGGCAGACTTCAGCTGACGTGCCAGTTCTTCCTGTCCAGCAGCTTTGGTCATCTGTTCCTGCCCCTCTCCTTCATTGGCGACAAGAGGCGTAAGCTTAGACTGTTCCATCACAAACTCCCTTATAGGCCGTCAAAGCTTCATCAAGTGCAGGAAACAAATGGAGGCGACCATCCTTCAATATGGCGGCATTGTCACAGTTCTTCTTGATGACGGAAGTGCTGTGGGCAATAACCAGCAATGTGGAATGCTTCCTCCGTTCGGCAAAAATACGCTGGGCCTTTTCCCGGAAGGAGGCATCGCCCACGGCGTAGCCTTCGTCGATAAGGTAGAAATCAAAACCGATGGCCATGCTCAGCCCGAAGGCCAGCTTGGCTTTCATGCCCGAGGAATAGGTGCGGATGGGCATGTCCATGTAGGGCCCGAGTTCGGAAAAATCCTCTACGAAATCGGTCACCTGCTTGATGTTTGCCCCGTAGATGCGGCAGGTGAAACGCATATTCTCCCGCCCGGTAAGGCTGCCGTGAAAGCCCCCCGTGAACCCTATGGGCCAGGAAACACGGCTGGTACGCCTCACCGTTCCCTTATCCGGTGCTTCCGCACCGCAGATAACGCGCAAGAGCGTGGACTTGCCCGCGCCGTTCAGCCCGAGAATGCCCATGCTCGTCCCCTCATGAAACGTATAGGAAATATCGTTCAGCACGGTTTTCCACTTCCCGTTTCCCATACGATACCGCTTGGTAATGTGCTTAAGTTCTATCATCGCAGTTTCCGCCGGACGTAACGCTCAAGCAATAACCCAAAACACAAGGATACGACTGTGCACGATACAAGATAAAAAATACTGTACGACATAGCTCTGTACCCTTGAGATATGCTCATTCTGCATATTTCAATCAGTTGCAGCATGGGATTCCACCACGCATAATCCATCAGATAGGAAGGAAGGCCAGAAATGGAGAAAAAAAGGCCTGAGGTGAAAAACATGATGCGCAGGACGATGGAAACTATTTTCTCCGTTACCGGGAAAAGGACATTGAAGGCATGGCAGACGAGCCCCACTCCGAGTCCAAGAAGCGGAGTAATGATCAGGGTAAAGACGAGCACGGAAAAATTACTGATGTGAAAGTACACGCCGAAGGCCGCCGACACAGCGATAAGGATGAGGGCGGAAACGATTTCCTTTCCCCAAAGAACCACCATGCGCCCCAGCATGAGATCCAGCGGCGTGACCTGAGGAAAGGTCAAAAGCGCCATATTCCCGGAAACGGCGCTGATGCACTTGTTCACCGTCCCTCGAAAGATGGAAAAGATGCTGAATCCTGCCAGAAGAAAAAAAATGATGGGCATACCGTGCGGGGGATGAAAGCCCATATAGGTGCGCAATCCCCAGAAAATGACGATCCCCATCATGGTATCGAAAAGCGCCCACAGATAGCCCAGGCGGGAGGTGCCGTAGATGGTATGCACCTCGCGCATCATCAGGGCATAGATGACGCGACCCTGCACAGTAAGCGCGCTGTCCATGGCTTATCTCTGCACGTTTTCAAAAATCGGCTCGGCCGTCGTCCAGCCCGAAGCATCTCTGCATGCGGCAATGCGGTGGGTGATGCCCCCGGCGCGAACCGCCGCCCTTCTGCACGTCTGCCCGAGGCCGGACGTGTAGGAAGATTCCAGCATCACCAGGCTGTCCATACCGAAAGGCGTGGGCATGTAAGCTTCTTCCCCCACCTGCATGCGGGAAAGCGCCAGCGCAAAGGCATCCCCGGAAGGCGCCGCCGCTTCCGCGGGCGCAGAAGGCACGGAAGGCTGCTTCTGTACGCAGCCCGAAGCAAGGGCACAGACAAAAAACGACACCGCAAGGCACGCAAAGGCCCTGCCGCCTGCGCGGAGGCTGCCCGGAACAAGGCGAACAATCATTGGAAGGCCCCCTGCGAAGGATCGGCCTGACCGCCCTGCATCTGCGCCTGAAGAAGAAAAGCCTCGGAGGAATAGTGCCCCAGGCGGCTGCGTACATCCTTGTACGTTGCCCCGTTCTGAAGCAGCGAATGCACGAAGATATGACGAAGATCGTTCAGACGCAGGGTGGGACGCCCCAGCTCGCGGCGAAGCTTGTCCCAGAAGGCGAACACCGTGACCACCCTCTCCCCCGTGGCGGGGCGGAAGAACAGCCACGGCACATCGGCACGCACGGGCAGCTCGGCAATAAGCCTGACCGCCGCCTCGCTGAGCGGCAGGCGGCGCACAATTTCGGAGCCCCGGCGTACGGCAAGGCTGCGCCCGGGAAGGTCCACATCTTCCCGGCGGGCATAGAGAATTTCCGACTTGGAAGCCCCGGTCAGAAGCAGAAGGTGAATGGCCTGCGCTGCAATATTGTTCCGGTACAGGTTGAGAAGAGCGATGAGGCGCTGCTTTTCCGAAGAGGAAAGCACCTCCGGGCAGCGCGGCGCGCTGCGGCGGCACACGGCATGGCGGAATGCCTCGTCGCTTGCCAGCACATGCCAGCGTACGGCGCAGTTCAGAATATACTTCACCAGCCAGAACAGCCGGTAGCAGGTATTATGCGAAAGCCCGGCGGCAAGGAGCTTTTCCTTCCACTGATAGAGCTTTTCTTCATTAATATCCTCAAGCCGGCATTCCCCCAGGTAGGGCAGAATATGCCGGTCCACATACCTCACATCCGTCTGCCAGCTGCGCTTGTGTTCCCTGATGTAGGGAACATACCTGGTATGAATGAATTCGCTCAGCACCACACGCCCCGCTGTTTCGTGCAAGAATTGCAGTTTTTTCAAGGGGAAACGTACAAGTCCCCCCTATTAACAGAAGATATGACAGCAGGGAGCGTTTTCTTTATATATTTCAATATGTTATATGTTCCAAACTTCCTGTTCTTCCGCTATAAACTGACAACACGAGAAAAACCTGCGCTACCGTCTTGAATAGTATTATTTTTTTTATAAGAAAAAATAACATGTTAGTGATACCTCTCTCTTTTTCACCCTTGTCAGAATTCTGATATTTGCTATCGTACGTTCATATCTTCTGTTGTGAAAACAAAAGGATACAGAAAAGGCCGCGTTCATTGCCCTGAACGCGGCCTTTTCTGTCTGCTGAAAGAGAAAAAACAAGGCTCTTGAAAACGCTCCGTTCCTCCACAGAAGCCGGCATAAGTCGTTCCTGTCAGCCACAAATCCTCCGTATCGGAGCCGACAGCAAAACTCCCCATCGCTGCCCCGCAGCCTGAAGCGCCCCTTATCAAAAAATCGACAGTTCCAGAAAAACAGAAAGAAACATGTAACCATACGCCATCACATCCATAGCAATCCCCATATCAAAAACCTGACCCAACCCTTCCATGACATTTATTATATTCTTTATTATATAATATTGTACAACATTATTCCTTATTTTTCTATAACAACAATAAGACATCAACGTATAATAACGTGCAAAAAACTGAATATTCTAACATTTATCATATTGTTCTTGTCATAAAAAAGAAACTATACCTTTCTCATGCCTTTACAGCAAAGGCTTATGAACCCCGATCTCTTTAATACATGTGATGTATGGATGAAAGGTTGCCATACAAAAAGGCATCGGGAAAACATGGAAGGTATGGTATGAAAAAAATTCTTACCCTCATGCTTGCGGCCGGAATGACTCTTGCTGCGACAGGCGGCGCTTCCGCCGTAGATCTCAAGGTCAGCGGAACGTACGATTTCTCCTTCAGCGGCTCCGACAATCTGAACGGCAGCAATTCCTTTATGGACTCTTCCGACTACCGCCACAACACCGGCCGGGAACTGAATCAGCGTCACTTCGATGCGTATCAGCGGCTGCGGCTCGGCATGGAATTCACCATGTCGGAACAGCTTTCCGCCTTTTATCAGGCCCAGGTGGGCATATTCACCTGGGGCGGCCCCTATAAGGGCGCGAGCAAGCAGGAAAACGACGGCGGCGCTCTGGGAACCCGCGCAACCAACATCACCACCCGCCTCGCCTATCTGGACTGGATGATTCCGCAGACCGATATCCAGGTGCGCATGGGTCAGCAGGAATTTCTGCTGCCCAACTATGTGGCCGGAAGCCCCGTCATGGATGACCCCGCCACCGGTGTGATGATTTCCGCGCCCATTACCGACACCTTCAACGCCAGCGGCTTCTGGATGCGCGCCGTATCCGATCCGCTGAAGAACGCCTACGGCGAGTATGACTATGATGATGCGGATGTGGATCTCTTCGGCCTCGTCGGCGATCTGAAGTACGACTACTTCCGCCTCACCCCCTGGGCCATGCTCGGCCACGCGGGGAAGAACTTCAGCGAAGTATCCAACGCCGGCCCCACCGCTTCCGGGCTTCTGCCCTTCAACGGCATGAACCGCCTCTCCTGGGATAACGGCGCCCTGGTGGTCACGCCCGACGGCTCCGACTCCACCGTCTGGTTCGCCGGCATAGGCGGCGAAGTCACCATGTTCGACCCGCTGCGCCTCGCCATGGACTTCTATTACAGCGGAACGGATAACGGCGCATCCTCTCTGGAACGTGAAGGCTGGTATCTGGCCGCTCTTGCCGAGTACAGACTGCCCTGGTTCGTCCCCACCCTCAAGGGCTGGTATGCCTCCGGCGACGACAGCAAGGTGACCAACGGTTCCGAGCAGCCGCTCTACCTTTCCGGCGGCTTCAAGCCCGGCGCGAGCTCCTACTTCAAGGGCCGTTTCAACATTGCCAACACCATTGATAACGGCAGCGCAGGCGGCACCTGGGGTATCAGCGCACAGCTCAACAAGATAAGCTTCATCGACGATCTTTCCCACGATCTGCGCGTGACCTACTTCCGGGGCACCAACAGCAGCAACATGCCCAACATCATCAACAACGTGTACGGCGGTTCCGTATCCCCGGCCGACTACCTCACCACCCGGGACCACGTTGTGGAAGTGGACTTCGACACCACCTATCAGATCTACAAGAACTTCGTCTCCGTACTGGAACTGAGCTACGCCTTCCAGGACTTCGACGGCAACGTGTGGAGAAATGCCGCCGGAGAAAGCGGCGACTTTTCCAACGCCTGGCGTGCCGCTTTGAACTTCCGGTACAAGTTCTAGTATTTGATCCTCCGCCGCCGGTCTTCTCCTTCCGTCATTCCGGGAGAAGACCGGACCCTCCGGCGAAAGGATGTAAAAAGGCCGGCGTCATGCCGGCCTTTTTCTTTTCCTTCAAAGTACGGTACGCCTGGCCCCGGATATATGTGCTGCCCCGAAAGGCGCGCTTACCGTTTCACCACGCCCGCGCCGAAGAACAGCGCAGCGCACAGCAGCACCACCACTCCCATGGCCGTCTGCAGGCCTGTCGCAGCCCCCAGCATGCCGATAAGCGGAGGAATGAAAAGCTGCCCGCTTGCGGCCAGCATGGAAAGAAAGGCCGTCACCGTTCCCGTCGGCAGATCGCGCCGCCTGCCCGCCGCACTGAAAAGCACCGGCACCGTCACGGAAAGCCCCATGCCCATGAAGGCGTATCCCGCAAGGCAGAGAACAGGCCAGGGAGAAAGAAGCGCCGTGAGCATACCGCCCAGCGCACAGCCCGAGCATACGCGCATAAGCAGGGAATCGCCGAAATGTTCACGCAGCCTGTCGCCGAAAAAGCGCATGATCACCATGGAAATGGAAAATGCGGCATAGGCGAGCGCGGCCGTCTCTTCCGAAGCACCCTTCACTTCATGCAGAAGCAGCACGCCCCATTCGCCTACCGATCCTTCGGAAGAATAGGAGCACAGCAGGAGCAGACCGAACACCAGCACCCACAGGGGCGGCCGGCGCAGGCGTTCGCCCCTCTCTCTTCTGCGCGGAGTATCATGCAGAAGGTTGCGGGCAAAGAAAGGCAGAAGACACACCAGCACCAGCGCTACGGCAAGGAAGTTTCCGAGAGGCGGAACATCGAGCGCAGCCATGCAGGAGCCGAAAAGCGCCCCCAGAAGCCCCCCGGAGCTGTAAAGCGCATGCATGGAGGATATGACCGGGCGGCGCATGGCGCTTTCCACCAGAATGGAACCAGCGTTGATGCCCACATCATTCACGCCTATGGCAAAGCCCAGAAGGGCAAAGCAGCACGCGGCGGAAAAAAGCCCGGAAACCAGCCCCAGGCAGGGAAAAAGCGCAATAAGGAAAAGGGATGCGGCCGTAAGCACGCGGCGGCAGCTCGAACGGGAAATGGCAAAGCCCGCCAGAGGGAAGGAGCAAAGCCCGCCGAGCCCCATGCATAAAAGCACCATGCCCACATCGGCATCCGTCAGAGAAGCCTGCGCCTTGAGGGCAGGCATGCGCGACATCACGCTTCCGTATGCCAGCCCCGTAACGGCAAAAAAGAAGGAACAGGCCCAGCGCGGGCCTATGGTCGGCTTTTTCATGTTCATATTCCTCAGCCGAAGCAGACTCTGAAAACGCAGGGAGTCCTTCCGGCACACGAAGTTCTACAGCGGTACGGAGCCCGGGCTTCTTCCGCATCAAGGGGCGTTTCAGCCATGCTCCGCGCCCGAGGGCAAGCTCTAGGCCTGAGCGTACGCCGTGTCAAGCCGCCCTGTACTTCACCGGGGAAACAGGCTACGGTGCCGCATGGAGGAACGCCATGGACAACGCCTGCGCATGGTGCCGGACGCATGATCTGCTGCGCCGCTATCACGATACGGAATGGGGAGTCCCCGTGCATGACGATACGCCGCTTTTCGAGCATCTCATGCTGGAAGTCATGCAATGCGGCCTGAACTGGCTGCTCATGCTGAAAAAACGGGACATCTTCCATCGTGCCCTGGCGGACTTTCACGTAAAGGAGCTTGCCGCCTTCACGGAACGCGACATCGAAGCCGCGCTGCTTGTCCCCGGCATGATACGTTCGCGCCGCAAGGTGGAAGCCGTTGTCGCCAATGCCCGTGCCTTTCTGGCAATGCAGCAGAAGTACGGCTCCTTTCACGACTGGCTCTGGAGTTTTACCGACGGGCACATGCTTGTGTACGCCGGGCACGACGGCGCCGTCCCCGCCAGAAACGAACTTTCCGACCGCATAAGCGCCGGGCTGAAGGCGCACGGTTTCCGCCACCTGGGCAGCATCACCGTCTATTCCATGCTTCAGGCCTGCGGCATCATCAACGACCATGAACGCACCTGCCCCCGTTTCCACGCCGTCATGCAGGGAGCGAAGGTCGCCCGGATCAACGATGAAACAGTCTGACGCGCCCAAATCCCCGGCAAGGAGACGCCATGAAACTTTTTTCCGTTGCCCTGACCGCCTGCCTGATCCTGAACGCGGGCTCCTGCATCGCCGCCGAAAACGTCGTATCCACCTACACGGAATCCTCTTCGTCCGTCAGCTTCACGGCATCCTGGCAGAGATCCGGCCTTTCCCTGCCCGACAGGATTGCCGATGAGCTTGTCGCCCGCAAGGCGGCCGAATTCCGGGCGACGGCCCAGGAAGAACACGCCGCTCTGCAGGACATCCGGGGGGAAGAAACTCCGCCTCTGGAAATGAACCTGAAAGGAACGCTTTCCGGCAACGGCAGAACGCTTTCTCTGCTGTGGGAGGAATACGTCTACACGGGCGGGGCGCACGGCAACCTCATTCTTTCCTCGCAAAACCATATGCTGCCCGGAGCAGAGGTCTTTACCCTCGCCGATCTTTTCCCCCGTAAGGACAAGGCGCTGAAGCTCATCAGCGAACTTTCCCGGAAAAAACTCCTTGCCCGGGGTCTGCCCGAAGACATGGTGAACATGGGCACCGTGCCGGAAGAAGAAAACTTCTGCACCTTCGTGCTGGAAAAGGACGGCATCACCTTCTATTTCAGCCCCTATCAGGTAGGCCCCTGGGCGGAGGGGGTGGTCACCGTTTCCCTGAGCCTCGGGGAACTTTCCGGCGCAGCTCCGCGCATGTCGTTCTGGGAGTAATCCGCCGCACAGAGCGTTTTACCTGTGAAAAAGGTAAAACGCGAGGCGGCGATACCGCGTCGCCCGGCCCAAAGTGAGCGGAAAAACCGCGCTTTTCCGCAAAACGACAGGACGTATGATTTGAAGGGCAAAGCATTTCACACTAAAATGCTCTAAAAACTTTCCGTCAAAAAGGCCGTGGAACATGTTCCACGGCCTTTTTTCGCATCATGCCTTCAGCGCGCTTCAAAAAGATGCGCCTTCATGGCCTCTATGCGTCGCCACGAACGCTCCAGCCTTTCCCCGCTCACCTCTCCGTTGCGCACAAGATCGAGAACGGCCTGAAGAACCTTCTCATGAAGCACAGGGTCATGCTTCAGATAGTTGCCGAAAAGGAGAATATCGTTGCCTGCAAGAAGCGCCAGCCGCACACGCTCTTCCAGAGACCGCCCTTTGTACACGGCCCCCATCTGAAGATCGTCGCTGATGACGACGCCGTTCCAGCCGAGTTCCCGGCGAAGCAGGCCTTCAATAACTGCGGGAGAAAGGGATGACGGCAGCACGGCATCCATGCCGCCGTGATGGATATGGGCCACAAGCACCATGCCCGGCCAGCCTCTGCGGAAGGCTTCCCGGTAAGGCAGAAGTTCCTTTTCACTCCAGCTTTCCGTCACGTCCGGCAGATCGTGATGGGAATCCTTTCCCGCGCTTCCGAGCCCCGGAAAGTGCTTGAGCGCGGGCAGAACGCCCGCCTCATACAGTCCGTCGGCAAAGGCGAGCGCCCGCTTCGTCACCACTTCGGGCTGCGAACCGAAAAGACGGTCGGCATCGCCCAGGCCCGGACTCACGGGGGAAAGGCGAAGATCCACCACCGGAGCAAGATCTACATTGATGCCGAGGACGGCCATTTCCTGCCCTGCACGAAAGCCCAGAACGTGAACGTCCTCCACGCTCATGCGCCCCATATCTGCGGCGGAAGGCAGCGCGCCGAAACCGCGCTCCGTCTTCAGGCGGCGCACCCGGCCTCCTTCCTGATCCACGGCGATGAGCAGCGTACGGGGCGATGCGTTCTGAAGCGACGATGTCAGCGCCTTCAGCTGGGCGGGAGATTCTATGTTGTAGCTCTCCCCGGCCTTCTTTCCCTTATCAAAAAGAATGACGCCGCCGATGCGCCCTGCGGCCACGGCCTCCAGCACGGAAGGCGGTGCGCTCGTTCCCTGAAAACCTACCATGATCATGCCTCCGGCCATCTCCTCCAGCGAGGGGGACTCCCCCTTCTGCCGGATGGAACAGGCCGAAAGCAGAACGCCGCACAAAAAAAGCGTGAAAAAGAACAGTCTACGCATGTTCCGCCCCCTCTTCAGGGAGAACGGGGGGAAGTTTCCCCTGGGCATGGAGTCCGGCAAACTCCCGCAGCGCAGCAAAAAGCAGAATCTTGAAGTGGCGGTTCACATCTTCCTTGCGGTAGGCAAACACGGTGCTCAGCGTACGGGCCATATCCCGCTGTACGCAAAGCATGAGCAGATACGGCGCCATGACCGTGATGATGCAGCTTTGCAGGGCAGGGTCCTCCCGCGGAATCCCCGTAAGTTCCGACAAAAGGGAACCTATGCTTCTTTCCTTGGAAAGCGTTCCCGCCAGAAAGGCCACGCCTCCCAGCGGTGAGGGACTGATGAGTTCATGCGCCCATATTCTCGCATACCAGCTCTGCCCATCGAAGGCAGTGTCGATATAGGCGTCGAGCACTCGTTCCAGCTTCTGTTCCACCGGAAGATCGGCCGAGGTGATGACGGCCATCTCCCTCTCGTTCACAATGTGTTCGTGCACCTCGTCCAGCACGGCGCGGTACAGGTCGTCGCGGCTGCCGAAGTAGTAGTTCACCGCAGCGATGTTGACGCCCGCCTCACGGCAGATCATCTTGCTTGTGGTGTCGGCGTAGCCGTGTTCGGCAAAGAGGCGCACGGCCGTGACGAGAATCTGACGGCGCGTGGCCTCACCGTCTTCGCGGGAATGTTTCTTGCGGGAAAAAAACAGCATTCGGGAGCAACCTCTCATAGGAGCATGTTCCGGGAACGTCATGGCCGGAAGCGGCGCACGTTGCCGCGTCGAAACCGTTGCGGCACAGCCTTCCGGCGCACCATACCGCAGGATGCGCCGGGCCGCCGGAACGACATCTTCAACATACGGCAAGAAGAAACGTCCCGCAACGGCATGCCTGCCCCGGACATCCCGGATAAAAAACGCAGAGAACCGCGGGCGCAAGGCATGACCCGGAGCGCTCGGAAACATGCCTGCGCGCTCCGTGCGCGCGTGAAGGAAGGAACGGGAAAAAGAAACTGGGGCATTGTGGACGGCCATGCCCCAGAACCTTACACAACCGCAGGGGGTGGCAACGCCATGCGTATCTCTTCATGACGCCTCGCCGTCCTTCCCCGCAAAGCGGTTTGCGCTCCCGGGAATGGAGAGGGCTATCCCGGGCGCGCCACGAGCGAAATTTCTCCCGACAGGCGGGAACCTGCCGCCTTTGCAGCGGCAAATAAAATCTAAATTTGAATTTGAACTACTCTCCCCTTTCTGTCAAGGCAAAAAATATTTTTCCCCTTTCCGGCGGATACCTTGCCGGAAAAAACGTCCCCCTCCTTGACAAAAAACAAAAAACTGGCACAAGAGCAGCCGCATACGCGGTACGCCCGGAAAAGACGTTGTAAATACAGCGTAATCCGGGTCCGTCCGGTATTTTTGCCGCATACCGGAAATGCCTGCGGCAGCATAAGACACATGGCCCGTCCCCTTTCGCAGGAGGGAATTTTCCCGCCCTGCCAAAACGCTCCACTCAAGGAGTTTTTCCATGGTCCATCTCCCCGCCGCAAGCCACAAAGCCACGCTTCTCGGTCTTACCGCTCCCGTATGCTGGGGCATGTCCGTCGGTCTGGTGCGAAGCATCACCGAACAGTTCGGCCTCGCCGCCGGGCTGACCATACTCTATGCCGCCACCTGCGTATTTCTGGTCTTCTTTCTCGGTCTGCCGAAGCTGAGCGCCTATCCGAAAAAATACCTTCTTCTGGGGATTCCTCTGGCCAATGTCTGTTCCATCTGCTTTTCCCTGTCGCTCTTTCTTTCCGACGGCGGGCAGCAGACCGTGGAAGTGGGCATGGTCAACTATCTCTGGCCCTGCCTCGTCGTGCTTTTCGCCGTACTTTTCAACGGGCAGAAGGCCCGCTGGTGGATAGCTCCGGGCGTCATCATCAGTTTTCTCGGCGTGATGATGGTGCTCGGCGGAGAACGGGGCATACAGCCCGGAGAGATATGGATGCACGTTCAGCAGAACCCGTGGAGCTATGTGCTCGCCTTCTGCGGCGCGGTGGCCTGGGCCGCCTACTCCAACTTCACCAGAGCCTGGTCCAACGGGCAGAACCCCACGCTCATCGTGTTCGCCATCGATACCGTGCTGTTCTCCTCCCTGTGGGCCGCCGGCTACGGCGATATCTCCCATGCTTCCTTTATGGGCTGGCTCAGCGTCGCCATCGGCGCCGTGGCCATGGGCGGTTCCTATGCGGCATGGAGCTATGGCGTCACCCGGGGCAACATCACCATTCTGGCCATAGCATCTTATTTCACGCCGGTGCTCTCCTGCCTGTTCGCAACCCTGTGGATAGGAGCCAGCCTGGACGGCGCCTTCTGGAAGGGCGTGGCCGTCATCGTGTTCGGTTCGCTTCTGTGCTGGAGTTCCACCGTCATGAGAAAATAGAGCAAAGCCGCAAGCAGCAAAGCCCGCCTTCCCTTTCTCCGAAGCGGGCTTTTTTCCGGCTCTCCGGCAGATACGGACTTCGCCGGGCGTGTTCCGAACGGCGAAACGGAGAAAGCCTCAGGCTCCGGCCTTCGCCGCGTCGTGGGCGGCGCGAAGCTGACCGCAGGCGGCTTCTATGTCCTGCCCCTTGCTCTTGCGCACGATGGCCGTGATGTCCTTGGCCCAGAGCGCCTTTTCAAAGCGCAGAAGCTCTTCCGGCGTGGGGGCCTGATAGGGCGTGCCCGGCGTGGGATTGTAGGGAATGAGGTTCAGCTTTGCCTTGAGGCGCGCGCAGATGCGCGCAAGCTGACGCACATGTTCGGGCTGATCGTTCACCCCTGCAATGACGAGGTATTCCAGAGTAATGCGTTCCCTTGTCTTCAAAGGATACTGTTCCAGCGCGGCAACAAGATCATCCAGATGCCAGTGCGCGGCGCGGGGCATGAGCTTTTCCCTCAGTTCCTGATTGGGGGCATGGAGAGACACGGCAAGAAACGCAAGCCCGCTGTCGCCGAATTCCCTCATGCCCGCCTCAATGCCGCAGGTGGAAACCGTGATGCGGCGGGGAGAAAAGGCCAGCCCCCGGGGATGCTCCAGCGTGCGCAGCGAATCCATGACGTTCTTCAAATTGAGCAGAGGCTCCCCCATGCCCATGTAGACGATGTTGCGGATGATGGGCCGCTCCGGCTGCGTGTCGTGCACATGGGCGCGGGCCACCTGAATCTGCCCCAGTATCTCGCCCATGGTCATGTTGCGGGAAAAGCCAAGCTTCCCCGTACTGCAGAAGGAACAGGCCATGGCACAGCCCACCTGCGTGGAAACACACTGCGTCATGCGTACGGAAAGATCGTTGGGACGCTTGGGCGCTTCGCTGGGAATGAGCACGGTTTCCACAAGCTGCCCGTCGGCAAGCTCCAAAAGAAACTTGGTCGTACCGTCGGAACTCACACGCACATCGGCAATGGAGGGCCAGCGTATCTCCGCAAGGTCGGCAAGCTTTTCCCGGTCGCTCTGGGAAATGTCGGTCATCACGTCGAAGCCGGTTGCGTTCTTCGCCCATATCCACTGCCACAGCTGCATGGCACGGAACTTCTTTGCTCCCAGCTCCTCTACAACGAAGCGTTCAAGGGCGGGATAGGGAAGGTCGCAGAGATTGACTTTGCTTGATGTGAGCATGGCATATCCTCAGGCCGCGGAGCGGTCAGTTGCTTGTGTCGCAGAAATGGCGTTCCAGTATGTCGTCCAGCTCTTCCCAGCTCGTGCAGGAAACGATCTGCTGGCGCAAAGCCCTCGCCCCATCCAGATTCTTCACATAACGGGGAACGAAAGTACGCATTTTCAAAAGGGCAAGAAGAGGCGAGTAACGGCGGGCAAGAAAGGCATGACGGCGTATGACGAGGGCAAGTTCCGCCCTGTCCGCAGGCACATGATCGAGAGCATCGAAGGCCTGCTGCACGCCTTTTTTCGCTTCCGCCCCGGCCACTTCCGAAGCCGAAAGCGGAGACGACGGCAGTTCCCCTTCCAGCGCCCCCTGCGCGATCATTTCCCGGTGTCTTGCAAACACGGCGGGATTCTTCAGCGCGCCGCGCGCGTACATGACTGTGGATGCGCCGGTTTGACGCAGTACGCGGATGCCGTCCTGCGCGGTGAAAAGGTCGCCGCTCGCCACCACGGGCACGGAAAGTTCGGAGGCAAGTTCGCCTATGGCGGAAAAACGCGGCAGCCCGGAAAATCCCTGTACCGCATGACGGGGGTGCAGCGTCACCCAGCCTGCGCCCATGTCCGCCAGACGGCGGGCAAGGTCGAGATACACCTCATGTTCGGCATCCCAGCCGAGGCGCAGCTTGAAGCCCGCCCTGCCCGGCCCTGCCGCACGGATGACGGCCTCGGCCACACGCAGAGCATTGGGCACATCGCGCAGCATGGCCGCCCCCGCCCCGGTTTTCGTCACCTTGGGCACGGAACAGCCCATATTCACGTCGAACCACGAAAAGCCCCGCTCCCGAAGAAGTCCCACGGCCTTTTCCATGAACGGCGCTTCCGCGCCGAAAATCTGCACCACCAGCGGACTGTCGCTGACAAGGGAACCGTCGTCCAGCCTGTCCCCATCCGGGGCCGTGCAGGCCAGAAGTTCCTCGGTATTGCGGCCGCCGTACACCAGGCCCTTGGCGCTTACCATTTCCGTACAGCACACGGCGGCCCCCATCTCCCGGCACAGCAGGCGGAAGGAAAGGTCGGACCAGCCGGCCAGAGGGGCCAGCCACGGAGTATCGGGACGGAAGGAAAGCGCGGTCATGGATGATCCTTAAAGCAGACGAATCGGAAAAACATGCAAGGCACGCTTCTCACGGCAGGGAAAAACACGGGAAAGACGAAACACCGCATTCAGCGGAGGCACTCTCCGCCTCACAGAAAAAATGCGTTCACCGCTTCCGCTCATGGAAACTCCGGCGGGAAAAGCGGCGTTTTCCGGCGTTATCCATAGCAGGCGGAAAAGCTTATGGCAAGGCTGGCTCCCGGCCCGTACCATGCCGGGAGGAGCGGGCAACCACGGCTGCATCCACTCTTGACGCTCCTGCCCTGAGCAGACAGTCCGCAGCTCTCTGCAGCGTGGCCTTCGTGGTGCATACGTCGTCGATAAGCAGCACATGCAGGCCGTCCAGCCGTCCGACCGCCTCGAAAGGCTGAGGGAGCTTTCTGCGCTCCTCCCTGTCCAGCATTGCCTGGGGCGAAAGCGATACGCGCTTCACCAGAATATCGGCCCGCACGGGCACGCCGAGGGCCTTCGCCACGGGGCGGGCTATTTCCAGGCACTGATTGAAACCTCTCTCTCTCAACCTGCCGACATAGAGAGGCATGGGAATCACCACGGAAGGCAGAGGAGCGGCCTCATAGTGCAGGGCGCATACTCCGGCAAGGAGCGCTCCCAGAAAATCAAGCGCCGCAAGGCTGCCGCCGAACTTTGCGCGCAGCACAAGATCGCGCAGCAGCCCCTCGTACACGCCGAAAAACAGAAACTCGCTCCAGGGAGGCAGATGGACCATGCATTCCGAACAGCTTGTGCAGGGAGCATCCTCCACCACGGAAGGTTCCCCGCAGTAGGGACAGAATCCCGACGTCCGCCGTCTGACGCGTTCCGCGCACTGCGGGCAGAGAAAAAAGGCCGCCGCCTCTTCCGGGGAAAGCACGGTCCCGCGCGGAAAAAACGCCGGTTCAAAAGGTTCACGGCAGGCCACGCAGCGCTTTTCCCGAAGTCCCAGGGCGGAAAAAAGACTCTCCGCCCACGACGACGGCATCGGAAAAAGCCCCGAAAGGCGTGCCCTCACCGTTTTTCCCCGGCAAAGGCACGGGCGTATTCCCGAATACGTTCCCGGCTCTGCGCGCTTCCGGCCAGAGCGGAAGGCCCGTCCAGCCCGTAGAGGCAAAGAGGCGCACGCCATTGCATCCCCAGCGTGAGCGCCATGTAGCGGAGCGTTCTTTCCGCCCCTTCAAAAAGCTTTTCTCCCCTCGGCCGGGCGCCGAAGAGCACGGCGGAAAGCGTACCGCCTTTTCCCGGTCTTTCCGCACAGGCCCAGAAACGCTGCGCGCGATCCACCCAGGCCTTGGCCTGCGCCGGAATGTGATAGAAATACACAGGGGAAACGACTATGCAGAACCGTGCGCGGAGCATCTCGTCAAACAGCGCCGCAGCACCGTCCTCCGGGCCGTCCAGCGCGCACCGGCCGGGATTTTCACCGCAGAAGCCGCAGGATATGCAGGGCCTCACCCCGCAGTCCGCCACCCTGCGCAGCGTGCTGCGGCCGGGCAGGGCCTGCTGCAGCAGAGAGGCGGCAAAATCGCTGTTGCCCCCGCGGCGCGGGCTGCACGCGGCAAGAAAAAACTCTTCCGCCATGGCTTCTCCTCCGCACGAAACTGCGCCGGAACGAGGCGTTCCGGCAGCATCTCAGGCGCGGCAGTAGCAGTTGTTCACGGCTTCGTAGCCGATGCTGGTTTCCGGGCCGTGGCCGGGATAGACGACCACGTTTCCGGGCAGCGTGTAAATGCTCTCACGCAGGGAGCGGACCAGTTCGTCCCCGTTGCCTCCCGGCAGGTCGCAACGGCCTACGGAACGGTAGAAAAGCAGATCCCCGGTGATGATGAGGCCGAGGTCGGCGAAATAATAGCAGAGGCTTCCGGCGGAATGGCCGGGAGTATGGATGACACGGCAGTGCAGCGTGCCCCAGTCCACTTCGCCGGGGGCGAGCGTTTCCGCCTCAAAGGGCTTGAGGTTCATGCCGAAGCACATGCCCCTGCACAGAAGCATGGAACGGTCCACCCAGTCTTCCATACCCACCAGAACCGTGAGTCCGGTGGCCTTTTCCATGTCGGCACAGCCCAAACAGTGATCGCTGTGCAGATGGGTCAGCGCCACGGCGCGCAGGGTGAGACTGTTTTCCGCAAGCTTCTTCAGCACAAGCTCCGTGTCGTCGGAAGGATCGAAAACGACGGCGTCCCTGCCGTTGTGCACGATATGGCAGTTGGCCTCCAGCGGACCGAAAGGAAGAGTGATGACGGGCATGACGGCTCCTGAATGAATGTGTTCCTTATGGCTCTACCTTTTTTAGACGCGCCGCGCAATGAGGACGACCGCACGAAAGGCGGGAGCGCTCTTCCCTACGAGCCTCCGCCCTCGATGATGTCGCGCAGAGGCGGCCTGCCGAAAAGACGCTTGTACTCCCGGGAAAACTGCTGCCTGCTCTCATAGCCTACGGCAAAGCAGGCATTGGCGGCGCTGCACTTTTCCAGGGTCATGAGCCTGCGCGCCTCATAAAGCTTGAGGCGCTTATGGAACTGCAGCGGACTCAGGGAGGTGACTCTGCGGAAATTCCTGCCGAAGGTGGATTCGGCCATATTGGCCATACGGGCCAGGGCATCCATACGCAGCCGTTCCCGGCAATGAGCGCGCATGTATCCTACGGTCTGCGCGATCTGCGCGGCAGGCGTACCCGGAGTGTAAAAATTTCTGAGGCAGCCGCCGAGCGGTCCCATGAGAAGGTGAAAGTGAATCTCCTTCACGATCATGGGCGCAAGCACCCTTGCCCTGTCTTTATCCTTCACGGCATCCGCAAGGCGCAGAAAGGCAAAGAGCAGATCCCGCGTCATATCCGCCGTACGAAGCGCACTTTCCGAAGGCGGGGCCGGAAGAGTTCCGCCGCAGGGCACTTCGGTCATGAGCTGAAAAAGCAGCGGCGTACGCAGTTCCAGCGCCATGGAAAGAAAGGGGCGATTCGCGGATGCCTCCTTCACCAGAAAGGAACACGGCATACCCACGCAGTTCAGAAGATACGCTCCCCTGCCGCAGGCATGACGTTCCTCCCCCATGGCCGCCTCCTGAACTCCCTGCACGGCCACCCCCACCGAAGGAGGACAGACAACGCTTTCCAGCCGGACGGATTCCTCTCCCCGGAACAGCGTCACCCCGCCGATGGAGGAAACATATCTCCCCGCCCGGGGCATGAGCTCCATAAGACGGGTTCTCAGCAGGGCGTACCCGTATTCCAATTCCGAAAAGCTTCCTTCCATGTATGTTCCTCTCACGGCGCGGCCCGGACGGGGCTGAGCTTCAAAAACGGAAGGAACGCCCTTCCCTGCGCGATGATATCATAGTTTCACAGGGGAAGAACCTTGTCAAACCTGCGCCGGACTGCCGGGACAAAAGAAAAATTTCGCTTGTCCGGTACAGAACATCCGGCATTGACGTGCCTCTTGCAGCCGTTATGATGGGGCATCGTTTTTACAGGGAGAGCACATGATCACAGCAATGCTTCTTTACTGCGTTCTCGGCGCAGTGGCCGGGCTTCTGGCCGGGCTTCTCGGAATCGGCGGTGGCGCCGTGGTGGTGCCCATGCTCGTCTTTGCCTTTCAGTGGCTGAACATTTCCCAGGATGTGGCCATGCACATGGCCGTGGGCACGTCTCTGGGCAGCATCATGTTCACCGCCGTTTCCAGCGCCTTGGCCCATCACCGGCACGGCGGCGTGGACTGGCGCGTATTCCGTTCCATCGCCATCGGCATTCTGGCGGGCACCTACGGCGGTTCCTTCATCGCCGCGCGCATTCCGGGCCGCTATCTTCAGATGTTCTTCGTGGTGTTTCTGTATTATGTGGCCACCAACATGCTGCTGAACAAAAAGCCCAATGCGAGCCGCACCCTTCCGGGCTTTGCCGGCATGACGGGCGCGGGCGTCTTCATCGGCGCCGTGTCCAGCCTCGTGGGCATAGGCGGCGGCACGCTCTCCGTGCCCTTCCTTGTCTGGCACAATGTGGATATGCGCCGGGCCGTAGGCACTTCCGCAGCCATCGGCTTTCCCATCGCCCTGGCGGGCTGCCTCGGCTTCATCACCAACGGCTGGAATGCTCCGGGTCTGCCCGAATACGCGCTCGGCTACGTCTACCTGCCCGCGCTTGCGGGCATTGTGGCGGTCAGTATGCTTACCGCCCCGCTCGGCGCAAGCATAGCGCATAAGCTTCCCGTGCCGAAGCTCAAGAAATTCTTCGCCTGCTTCCTCTACGTCATCGCCACCAAGATGCTTCTGGATGCGATATAACAGAAAACAACAGAGAGCAGAAAGGGCCGCGAAATGCGGCCCTTTTTCTTCGGCAGAGAAAAGCGCTCAGCGCAGCGCCATGAGAAGCGGCACCACCACGGGTACGAGCAGCGTCAGACACATGCCGGAAAAAAGAGCCAGAATGGCGCATCGCTCGCCGCTCACCTGCGCGATGACGGGCAAACAGGTATCCATGGCGGCCGCCCCGCCGGCCAGCACCGGCCCGAGTCTGCCGGAAAAACGTACCAGAAAGGGCGGCAGAAGCAGCGCGAGAGCCTCATGAATCATGTTGGATAAAAGCGCCACGGAACCGAGCGCAGGATCGCCCAGCCGTGTCATGATGACCGTGGCCAGACTGTAGTAGCCGAAGCCTGCGCCGACGGCCAGCGATTCCGGCAGGGAAAGCCCGGAAAAGGAGGAAAGCACCAGCCAGGCCAGCGCACTCCCGCAGAGCGTTCCCGCCACCACGCCCAGAGGGATGAGCAGAATGCGGCCCTTCATGTCACGAACTATGCCGAGAGCCTTCAGATCAAAGCCCACGGTCATGCCCGCAAGGACGAGAAGCAGGTACAGAACCCATACCGCGGCTTCCGCCGCAGCCACGCCCTGCGGAAGCACACGCAGACAGCCGAGGATCACCCCGGCCATGAAAAAGCCCAGAGCTATGAAGGATGAGGCGTTGGCCGCAAACCTTCCCCCCTCGGAGCTGTCCTTCCCGGCGGCGTATTCAGGGAAGGCGAAGCGGCCGAGAATCCTTGCCGCCACAAAACAGCCCGCCACGGAAAAGGAGCTGATGACGGCGGCATACAGCCCAAGGCTCTTCATCTGTCCGATGAGTTCATCGTCCAGTCCCAGGGAAAGCCCCAGGAGAAACAGCATGATGCGCACGGTCCAGCCGAGAGCCGTATTCACTCCGCGCACCACGGCGGCGCGACGGCGCAGCGCCCAGCCTGCGGGGATGCCCCCTGCAATAAGCCCCATCTCAAGAATCATCCCTGCCTCCCGTGAAAACACATCCTGCCGCGCAGCAGACTCCCGCTGCGGAAATCGCCGGACCAGCGCTGCCCCTGCAGTCCCGGAAAACGGACGGTTCCGTCCTCCGGCGGCCCTTAACCATATTCTTTCCCGCATGTCCCGCCGCCATGCGGCCGAGAACACGCCGCACAAGCCGAAGTCTACGCCCTGCGGTAGCGCAGCCAGGCCGCGCCGTCCTCCAGTCTTTCCATTTCCTCAAGACGGAAAAAAGTCGTCACGCTTCCGTCGAACAGGCTCCTGTCCTGTGCGTTTCCCGTCACGGGCAGAAGAACAAGACTCAGTTCGTCGATGACATCCGCCCGGAGGAAGGAACCGTTCAGAAGGCTTCCCCCTTCCAGCAGAAGTCTGCGTATGCCGAAAATGCTTCTGAGCTTGTGCAGAGCGAGCGGCACGTCGATATCATCCTTCCCCGCAAAGATATAGGACACCCCCGCGCTGTGCAGATAGGCAAGACATGCCTGCGGCACGCTTTCGCAGAGCACTTCAATGATGTGCGCTCCCCCGTACCCCGGGTCCTCATCCTCGATGCGCGGCCCCTTCCAGCCGAGACTGCCGTGCCTGTCGAAGGCCACGGCAAAAAAGGAGGCGTTCTCATCGGCCACATGATCCATGGGCGGAATCACCTCTTCGCGGAAACGGGAAAGGTCGGGCCGGAAGGCGCGGGTGAAGCTTTCCTCCATGGTCACGCGGCCGCAGGCGAAGGCGCTCGCGGCATAATCGCGGTTGATGCGGTAATACGCCTGCACGGCGGATTCACAACGGCTGTCGCGCAGAAAGTCCCCCGTCACCCTGCCGTCCAGCGACATGGACATGTGACAGACGACGTAGGGCCGTTCCTGCTGGTTCTGCACGTTTTCCTTCATCAACAACCTCCAAAGCCCGCATCCCGGGATAATTCGCAGAAAGCCCGGGACACGAAGCCGCGTCCCGCATGTCCGGGACAAACGCTGCGGCAAAAGAACCGCCCTGCCCCGCGGCCGGGTCATATTACCGGAAAAAAGGAAAAAGACCAGAGGGAGAAAAGACCGGAAAAAAGGCCCCTGCGGGGCAGGGGCCTTTATGCACGGGAATTTCTTCCGTATTGAAAGCCTAGAACTTGTAGCCGATGGTCAGGCCGAAGTTGTGGGCATAGCTGTTGTGCGCCCGGCCTTCATAAGTGTTGATCATGGGAAGACCTCCCTGCGTGCCGACTCTGTCACTATAGTTGATGTCGCGCACGTCGATGTACATGTAGGCGAGGTCGAGAGTCCAGTTTTCGTACTTGAAGCCCGCGCCCAGGGTGTAGTAGTTGCGGCCGTTGGAAGGAACGAGATAATCGTAGCAGTTGGTATCCTTGAGGGGCGACGTTTCGTAGGTGAAGCCCGCACGCAGGGTCAGCCAGTCGAGGGGAGCGTATTCCACGCCGAAGGTGAAGGCCCAGGTGTCGCGCCAGTTCTTCTGCTCGAAGAAGGTGGGGGTACGATCGCTGTGCATGTTGATGGTGAGGTTGCGGTAGCGGCTCCACACGGTATAGGCCACGTCGCCTTCAAAGCTCAGGTTGGGCAGGGGCTTGTACATCACGCCCAGGGTGATGACGTCGGGGATGGAAAGCTTGCCGTCGGCATTGCAGTTCTGCATGACCTGCTGCAAAACGCCTACGCTGTAGGGATCTCCAGAGAAGCGGAAGCGGGTGCTGCCCTTGAAGGTCATGTCCTCGCTGGCGCGATAGGTAAGACCGGCGCTCCACTGATCGTTGAAGCGGGCATGCAGGCCGAAGTTGTAACCGAAGGCATAGCCGTTTTCAGAATGGATGCGCGCATCGGCATGGGCCGCACCGAGATCGGTGGCGTAGGAAAACGCGGGATTAGTGTTGTACTGCTCGTTCAGGCTGAGGTAACCCCAGGTGTAGCTCACGCCCGCGCTCACGGACCACACGTCGTTGAGCTTGAAGGCAAGGTTGGGGTTGATGGTGCTGGAAAGCAGCGTGACGGATTTGATGCCGCTGGAAAGCAGCGAAGTCTGCATGGAAGGCTCACCGCCGTAGGCCGTCCAGTTGTCCGGGAACTGGGAACCGAGGCCGTAACGGGTGAAGGCTCCCACGCCGAGCCACACCCTGTCGTTCAGCTGATGGGTGACGTAGAAGTGGGGAATGGGCCAGGCCTGATCGGAGGTGGAAACAGTCTTACCGGTATGATTACGGCTGATGTCGAAGTTCAGCATGGAGACGGCAAGGCCCATCTGCGTAGCCGTGCCGGGAATCTGCGTGATGCCCGCGGGGTTGTAGGCTATGGCCGAAGGGTCGTCGGCACGGGCCACCATGCCGCCGCCGGCGCCGCCGCCGAGGCCCATGCCTCGGGCGCTCCATTCCGTGATGGCGAAACCTTCGGCAAAAGCGCCGGAAACACTGCCCGCCACCAGCCCGAAGGCAAGCAGGGAGGAAGCGACAAATCTGGCCTGGTGGCGCGCAGCACGAAAGAGAGCGCGCATCGCATTACGAGATACGTTCATGAAATCCTCGGATTGGGATGATTTTGCCCGGCCGGTGCCGGAAAGGCGCATTATTTCCCTGAAAAGGGCGGAAAACACCTCCGAAACCGGCCTCTCTCCGGCATCGAAAATAATGCATCCGTTATGCCTATCCCTCTTTGTAAAAAAAATAAACCGTTATTTTACGGTAGATCTTGAACTTTTCCATCAAAAACATGATAACGCTGCCCGATTTTTCCTTTTTCCGTCACAGCGGCAGCGCTGAAAAAACGTGCTTGTCCCTGCGCCGCAAGCCATTGCGCCGCTCCAGCTTCCTTCGGGGGAAAAGTCGGAAGACATGCGCCCTGCCGGCTTTTCCCCCGAAGGGGGGCCACTTCATGAATCAAAAACTTTCAACATTCCGCCGGAAGAACATCCCCATGTCTTCCCCGAATCTTACGCGGAGCGTATCCAGATGAAACTTCCCTGCCGCCCGTCCTCACTGCCCATACGCCGGGCATGACGGTAGGAAAAGAACATGCGCCAGTTCTCAAAGGTGCACAGATCAAGGCCGAGAATATGCCCGGGCACAAGGCCTGCCGCTTCCAGCTGACGGCGGGCAAGCATCCACAAATCCACACTGCGGCGCTCTTCATCATACCAGGGAAGAAATTCCGGTCCCCACTCCTCGGCAAAATTCACGAATTCCGAAGCCGCCGGTCCGAGACTCGGCCCGCGCACGGCCCACAGATCGTGGGGATCAAGGTCGTAATGGCTGCAGAATTCCTCCACGGCCAGACGGGGATAATCCTGCCGGTTTCCCCTCCATCCTGAATGAATGGCCATGACGAAGCGCCCCGAGGCATGGGCTACCAGAATGGGCTGACAATCCGCCGTCTTTATCATGAGCGCAAGGCCGGGACGGGAGGTAGCCATACCGTCGGCCTGCTCCGAGGGTGTCTGCAAAGGGTTCTGGGCCTGAGGTTCAAAAAGGGTGCGCACGCCGTGCACCTGATGCACCTCGGCGAACGCCCCGACCTCCAGAAGGGGAGCAATGGAGGCACGACGCCTCTCGGAAACGCTTCTGTCCTGTCCGCCGGAGAGGGAAACACTGCCGAAGGCCCGTGTGGAAAAGGCGCAGCCCACCCCGGGAATGCCCGGAAACTGAAAGGGAATCACGGCTGAAGACAAAGAAGTTCCTCCTCGGTGCATACGGCTCCCACGGGTCTGTCCCACGCATCGCGGGGCAGACGGGGAACAAGAAGTTCATGAAAGGCGAGCCCCACGGTAGAGCAGCGTGCCCGGGCAAGCATACGGTCGTAATAGCCTCCGCCGTACCCGAGGCGGAAGCCCTCCCTGTCGAAGGCAAGCGCGGGCACAACGATCAGCGTTTCCGCCCCGGAGCAAAGTTCCCCGGCGGAAAGAACTCGGGAATAATCCTCCATGCGCGGTTCCAGAATACCCATGCCCGACGTTTCCAGTTCCCCGGCTCCCCGGCAGAGCAGCATATCCATCATGCCCGCGTCATCCCTGCGGCAACGCGGCAGAAAAACATCGCGCCCGCTTTTCCACGCCTCCGAAAGAAGCAGCGAAGTATCGGCCTCATCCCGCAAGGCCATGTACAGGACGACACGGAGGCTCTGCCGCCAGAAATCACTTTCCAGAAGTCTTTTCTGCATACGAAGGCAAAGCTCCACCCTTCGCCCGTCATAAGTCAGCGCCCTTCGCTTTTCCCGAAAAACGCGGCGAAGCTCCTTCTTGTCGCCCTGCAGGGGGATACCTTCTCCCGCCGGAGCCTTTCCTTCGGCAGAAAAATATGTGCCGTCATAAAAGAAATCCATAAAAAACGCCTCTCTGCCTTTCTCTTTCACATTTGCCCGCCTTCCCCCCTTTGTCAAACGGAAAAAAGTAGGCTATGCTGCGTGCAGCAGAAGAGTTCTGCGGATATTTTCGTCCGCACCAGCGGAAAAGGATTTTCCCTACATGCCAAGCCCCGTTCCGGAATCAGCTCCGTACGTCCCGAGCTGTTCCTCTTCGTCGGCGCGCCTCATGCGCTTCGCCGGCTCCACGGATACGAAAGACATGCCCGATTCCGGGCGCGTCTGGGTCGTGCTCGGCGATATTCACGGTTGCATCCGCCGTGTGGGAGACATCCCGGAGCTGGAACATGCGGCCGGAGTCATTCTCACCGGCGATCTGACCACGCTGGGAGGCGTTGCCGCCGCCCGCACGGTGATCGAGGCCTTTGAGGCCGTGCATCCCGTCGTTCTTGCCCAGATAGGCAACATGGATCGCGCAGAGGTGAATGACTGGCTTGAGGCCAAGGGCATCAACCTGCACCGCAACGTGTGGGAACTGAGCCCGGAAGTCGCCCTGCTCGGCGTGGGCGGCTCCACGTTCAGCCCCTTCGGAACGCCATCGGAATTTCCAGAGGCACGTTTTTCGGAATGGCTGGAGGATCTTGCGCGCCGCGCTTCCCACTACAGGGATTTCGTGCTGGTGGCGCACAACCCTCCGTACAACACCGTCTGCGACCGTACCGACGGGGGCCTTCATGTCGGCTCCACCGCCATACGGGACTTCATAGAAGAATATCAGCCCGCCGCATGCCTGTGCGGGCACATCCATGAATCCGCAGGCATTCAACGCGTCGGCCGCACGCTTGTCGTCAACCCCGGCTCCTTCTCCACCGGAGCCTATGCCCTGTTCACGTCGGATGAAGCCGGCGTAAGGGCCTCTCTTCGCAGGCTTGCATAAGGTCGACGACGCATTAATTTTTTTGAGGATCACATGAGTCAGAACCCCGTTCTTCCCGAAGAGAACAACGAAGAAATCAAAACCGCAAAACCCCGCCGCACCAGAAAAACCTCCACAGAAAACGCGCAGGCTCCCGCCGAAGAGAAAAAGACCGTCCGCCGCAGCCGCAAAAGCGCCTCCGCCGAGACTGCGGAAGAACAAAAAACCGAAGGAACGGAGGAAAAGAAGCCCCGTCGCCGCACGGTGAAAAAGGCCGAACCTGCGCAGGATGCCGTCGAAACGGAAAGCAGTTCCGAAGAAAAGCCCGTCCGCAAGGTTCGCAGCCGCAAAAGCGCGGGCAAGCCCCGGAGCGAACAGGAGGAGGAAACCGTCATTCATATAGGTTCCGCTCTGGTGCTCGACGACATGCTCCCCCCCTCTTCCGTCACCGTGGAGCAGGAAAGCGCCTCTCCCGCACCGGAAAAGAAGCGCCGCACGAAAAAAAGCGCGGCGGTGAAGGAAGCCGCTCCGGTTGAGGAGGCCCGCCCTGCGGACGCTTCCGCCGAGGCCGAACAGAGCCCCGCACCCGAAGAAAAGAAGCCCCGCACCCGCCGCACTTCCCGCAGGAAAAAGGAAGAAAGCAAAGCCCCCGTCGAAACCACGCCGGAAGAAGCCCCCTCGGACGAAGAGGAAACCGTCATCCACATAGGTTCCGCTCTGGTGCTCGACGATATGCTTCCTCCTTCCTCCGTGGCGCCCGCGCCCGTGGAAGAAACGCCGGAAGAAGAAAAGCCCCGCCGTTCCCGCCGTCAGAACAGGGAAAAGGTCGTACAGGAGGCCGGAAACGTCGTTTCCGCCGAAGAAGAGGATGAGGACAACATCGGCAACGTCGCTCCCGCTGCGGAAGAAGGCGAACCCGCCCTGTGGCAGGACGACGGCATCGTCACCCACATTCTGCCCTATCCCGGAGAATTCGACGAGGCCCGTCCTCATTCCCGTTCCCGCAGAAACCGCAGAAACCGCGATGCGCAGCCGGCGTTCAACGGTTCGCCCTACCTGCCCTCCTCCTATCAGCAGAATTTCTATGATCAGCCGCAGGCTCTCGTATCCGACAATCCGTTCGGAAACCGCAAGAACCGCGGCAAGGGCAAGAACCGCAAGAATCAGGGCGTGCCCGCTCTGCCGGACGACTTCGACTTCAACGCCGCCATGCTGAACGACAGCGTGCTCGGCGTGGCTCTCGGCCGTCAGGAAGAAGATTTCCTTCCCGAAGACGACGGCCCCCAGCCCGCGCTGCCCGGTCAGCCCGTAGCCCAGCCCCTTTCCGCAAGCGACATGGCGGAAGAAGATCTTGCCGCGCTCGACGCCGCAGTCAACGGCAACCGTATCGACATGCCCCAGCCTCAGACGCAGAAGGAAGGCCGCGGCAAGGGCAAGAACCGCAAGAATCAGAAGGAAGAAAAGGCCGAAAAGACGGCCAGACCGGAAAAGAAGGCCGAGGTCGAGGAAGGAGCCCGCGCGCGCCGTATTCTTTACGTCAGCGTCGTGCCCGACGAACAGGTGGAAGTGGTCATCACCGAAGACGGGCAGGTCACCGAATACTTCGTGGAAATGGCCCATCAGGTCAAAATTCGCGGCAACATCTATAAAGGCATCATCAACAACATCGATACCAACCTTCAGGCCGCCTTCGTCAACTTCGGCAACGGCAAGAACGGCTTCCTGCAGATCGACGAAGTGCACCCGGAATACTATCTTGTGCCGCACGACGCCTCGCACGGCCCCAAGTATCCGCCCATACAGAAGGTGCTGAAGGTGGGGCAGGAAGTGCTGGTGCAGGTGGTCAAGGAACCTTCCGGCACCAAGGGCGCCTTCCTCACCACCTGGATTTCCATTGCCGGGCGTTTCCTCGTGCTCACTCCCGGTCAGGAACAGATCGGCGTTTCCCGCAAGGTGGAAGACCCCGAGGAACGCGCGCGCCTCAAGGATCTCCTGAACGGCATACAGCCCGGCGAAAACATGGGCGTCATCATCCGCACCGCCAGCGAGGGCGCAAGCAAGGCCAGCATTCAGCAGGACCTGCAGTACCTCAAGAAGCTCTGGAAGGACATTCAGAAAAAGGCCCCCACGGAAAAGTCTCCCTCCCTCATCTATCAGGAGGCCGACCTCGCCACCCGTTCCGTGCGCGACTACCTTTCGGAAGACATCGTGGAGATCTGGACGGACGATGAGACCACCAAGACCCGTGTGGAAGACATCGCCAAGCTCATCTTCCCCGACAGAGCGGGCGACATCGTCAAGCTGCACAAGGATCAGCGCCAGACGCTGTGGGAACGCTTCAACCTGCTCCGCCAGCTGGAAACCGTAACCAGCCGCGAAGTGGTGCTGCCCTCCGGCGGCCGTCTCGTCTTCGACCAGACCGAAGCTCTCATGGCCATCGACATCAACTCCGGCAAGACCCAGGGCAAAACCAACTTCGAGGCCATGGTCTTCCGCACCAACATGGAAGCGGCCGAAGCCATCGCCCGTCACCTGCGCCTGCGCGACATCGGCGGACAGGTGGTCATCGACTTCATAGAAATGCGCGACAAGAACCATTGCCGCGAAGTGGAACGCACCCTGCGCAACGCCATGCGCAAGGACCGCGCCCGCCACGATGTGGGCCACATGAGTTCCTTCGGTCTGCTGGAGCTGGTGCGCCAGCGTACCGGCACCTCAGCCATTTCCATTTCCTGCGAACCCTGCCCCCACTGTCACGGCACGGGCGTGCGGCGCAACATGGAATGGCAGTCTCTTCAGGCCCTGCGCGATCTGCAGAGCAAGCTGTGCAAATCGCAGGACAACGGCAAGGGAAAGAAGAACGAAAAGACTTCCGAACCTTCCACCTTCATTTACGAAAGCGATACGGAACTCGCCCTGTACCTGCTCAACCGCAAGCGCGACCGCATTGCCGCGCTTGAGGAAAAGTTCGGGGTGCACATCGAAATCCGCCTGAAGTAACGCGCCCGCGGCGCGCCACAACAACGCTCTGAGCATGAAGGCCCTGCCCCTTTCGGAGCAGGGCCTTTTTTGAGGAACCCATGCTGAGAACCATCGTCGTCCTTCTGCTTCTCGGACTCTGCGGCTTCTATTTCTATCAGAAGCAGCAGACGGAAGTCCCTCTTCCGCCCTCCGTCCCCCGAACCGTGAACGAATCCGCCCTGAGCGACCTGAAACAGAGCCTGCCCGCCGTCATTTTTGAAAAGGACATTCTGCCCGCCATAGAGCAGAACCGTAAAACGGGCCTTACCCCCGGCGAAATCGATCACCTTCTCGACAAGCTGGATACCATAGGCAGAGCGCTCGGCGGCAGCGTATCCTCGGCGGTGGAAAAAGCCGCCGAAGCCATCGCTCCCGACAGGTTTCCCAAAAAGACCGTGGCGGAACATGCGGAGGACATGGCGGCCTCCCTGGCTCATGCCGCAGGAGAAGGAGTAAAGGCCAGCCTGCCCTTCCTCAAAAATATGGCCGAAGAACTGCTGCGCGCCCTGGCTGCGGGCCTTTCCTTCCTGCTCGATCAGGCCGCCGACCTCATGCAGGGAAAATAGCGGCTCTCAGGGCGCAGCATGGCCCGGCGTCCGGTATTGCGCTCCTCCGAAGCCTTGCGGAACCGGCTCAGGCCTCCAGGCCCGACGCGGTGCGCCCTTCCCCTTATCCCAGGCCTCCCGAGAACGGAGGCCTCTTTTTTTCTTCCCCGGCAGAGTACTCCCGTGCATCCCCGTTCCGGCTTCCGGCGTGTCCTCCACAGCCTGAAAAGGCCGTCCCGCAATGACGCGCCTTTTTCACGCAAAAACGCCGCTGCGGAGGTTCGGGCCGTCCTGCGACCAGAGAAGAACCTCTTTCAAAAAAACATGCCTTTTCAGCACACGCAGGGAGGCCGGAGCCATGCTCCGGCAGAAGCAGGTATCCCTCAAAAGAAAACATCTGCGGCATACGCCCCATAACAGAGAAGGCCGGCTTCTCTGCCGGCCTTCCTGTGAAGAAACGAAAAAGGTTCCATGGGGCGACAGCCCTACTTCGCCGCCGCTTCGCGAGCCATGGCGCGCTTTTCCCACAACTTCATATCCTTCATCTTCTGACGACGGGCACGCTGCAGTTCCTTGCAGGTGAGCGGGGTACCCTTCTTGAAGCCCCACTTCGCACGGTAGGAAGCCGCGTCGAGGCCGTGGAGGATAAGATGCTTCTTGGTGATGACCTTGAAGGTCTTGCCGCATTCCAGGCAGACGATGCTCTTTTCCTTGATGGAGCGCTTGGGGTCAACAACCGGAGCTTCGGCGCTGGGGCAGGCTTCTTCCACTTCTTCACAGCAGTCAAGCTTCTTGAGCTTGCTGGAAAGGGAAGAAATCATTTCCGCCATTTCATCCTCAGACATGACGCGGACGGAAGCCTGCGCCTTAACAAGTTCTATAGCGTGCTTGAGATAATCTTCCATAACGGCCTCCTTATAAAGAAATAGTATATCTTATGTAAACGCAATCTGCGCTTCTGTCAAATGCAAGGAAAGAAAAAACGGCTTTTCCGACATAAAAGACGTACTGCTTCCTTTCCCTAGTGCCGCAATGAAATTCGAGCAATACATGACCGCATGATCCATCTTTCCGTTTCAGAAAAAAGAAACGCCGTCCTTGCGGGAATGGATGATCCAGTTAAAAGATATGTCGTAAAAACGGCATCCAAAGCCGGGCGACAACATGTCCCGGCATGTCCAGCACAGGGAGAAGACATTCTCTACACATACCGCCTTTCCCTGTAAAAATATATGATAAGGCGAAGGATAAAGCCCTATGACATATATGTCCTTCTCTTCGTGCGGCACAGCCTCTGCGTTGTTGCATGAAGACGTTAAATCCGGGGGAGAGTTTTCTCCGCCGGGCCATGCTGTCGGAGCCGTTGCCGCCCTCCCTGTCATGTCCCGACTGCCCCGCGGCACATTGCAGGGCCACCTGCCCTGCGTCTCCTTCCGTGACAAGCACGGCATTCACGCCATTCCCCTCGTCACGGATGAAACAGTCCTTTCATGTTCTGCACGCCCGGCAGCAGAGTACGCCTTTTCTGAAGGCAAGCGTACATGGATGCCTGCGACACGAAGGAGCATCCGCAAAAAAAAACGGCCCGGGAGTACACCTCGGGCCGTTGCATACCTACGGGAAGCCGTCGTCAGTTCTTCGCGGGCAGCGGATAACGGCCGCAGGTGAACTTCTCCCCTTCCGGGCAATAGCCCAGGCGCTCGCACCTGGCTCCGGCATGGCGGAACACTTCGGGAAGCACCTCACGGCACAGGGCCAGCATGGAACGGGCCACGCCGCGTATTTCCCACTGCGCACGCGTACAGCAGCGATGCTCGAAGAAGTTGAGCAGCGCACGGCAGTTCATGGTCACCACAATGCTTGAAGAGGCGGCCTGCGGCAGCACGAAGCGGGCATCCTCACAGGCGTGTGAACCGCGTCCGGCTTCTTCCAGAATCTCCTTCAGATCACGGTACGCCGCCCCCACCTCCTCCATGAAGGCCTGAAAACGGACTCTCGCCCTTTCGTCGGCGGCAATGGCGGGAGGCATGACGTAATCCATGTTCGAGGCGTCCACATAACGCTGGCTCTGCTGGGAATAGCTGGCAATGCGGTGCCGCACGAGCTGATGGGTGAGCGCGCGCGACACCCCGGAAAGGGCAAAGGTGAAACTCACATGTTCAATGGGACTGGCATGGCCGGACGCCATGATCTTTTCCACAAAGGCCGCCTGCTTTTCCCGGCTTATGCCGCCGGAAAGCAGTTGCGGCCACATGTCCGCCACGTCTCCGGCATGGTAGCATTGACGAAAGGCGGCATAAACAAGGGCAAGGGGGTCCGGCGTATGGGCCAGCAGCTCCACACGGGCTTTGACTTCTGGCATGATTCCTCCAGATGTTGCGGCAATGCCGGGCATGACGCGCTGACGTTGCGCGGTCCGGCCTCAAAAGCTTGAACAGTTTTCATCCGTCCGGGCCATGTTTCCCGGCACTTCTTCCGCCGCCCCGGCCAAAACGCCGAAAACGGCGTTCTGCGAGAGGCAGACGCAAGACCGGCCCCTTTTCCGGGGGGGCGCTTCCTTACGATACCCGGAACACGCCTTGCCCGGCATTACGGGGAAACACCGCGCCGGAACGGAGTGCGTACGCTACAAAAGACTTCCCTGCGAACTTCCGCCGTACAGGCGGTTCAGGTGCCGGTAGGCCTTGGGCGTGGCCACGCGCCCCCTCGGGGTACGGTTCAGAAATCCGCACTGAATGAGATAGGGCTCATAAATATCCTCGATGGTGCGTATTTCCTCGGAGCAGGCAACCGCCAGCGTCTTCACGCCCACCGGGCCGCCGCTGAAATGATCGATGAGCACGGTGAGTATCTTGCGGTCCATCTCGTCAAGGCCCGCCTCGTCCACATCGAGTCTGGCAAGAGCGGCACGGGCCTGTTCTCCGTCCACCACCCCCTTTCCGTACACGGCGGCAAAATCCCGCACACGGCGCAGCAGACGGTTGGCGATACGCGGCGTCCCCCGGGAACGGCGGCCGATCTCCAGCGCGCCCTCATCCGTCACTTCCACGCCGAGAATACGCGCCGAGCGCTTCACCACGCGGGAAAGCTCTTCCGGCGTATAGAATTCCAGACGGCTGATGATGCCGAAACGGTCGCGCAGCGGAGAGGACAGAAGCCCCAGCCGCGTAGTGGCCCCCACCAGCGTGAACGGCTCTATGTCCAGCTTCACGGTACGTGCGGCAGGCCCCTGACCGATGATGAGATCGAGGGTGAAATCCTCCATGGCCGGGTACAGCACTTCTTCCACGCTGATGGGCATACGGTGAATTTCGTCCACAAACAAAATATCGTGCCGGGAAAGATTGGTCAGAATGGCCGCAAGGTCGCCGCTGCGTTCCAGCACGGGGCCGGACGTGGTCACAAGGTTCACCCCCAGTTCCGCCGCCATGATGCGCGCGAGCGTCGTCTTGCCGAGCCCCGGGTTGCCGTAGAACAGCACATGATCCATGGACTGCCCGCGTTCCTTCGCCGCATTCAGGTACACGCGCAGGTTGGCGCGCAGCTCCTCCTGCCCTATGAAGTCTTCCAGCCGCTGCGGACGGATGTTCTCGTCGGCACTGTCGGGAACCATGCTTTTGGGTACGAATTCTGCCATTTACTTCTTTCCTCTGGCCAGAGCCTTGAGAGCCGCGCGCAGCGCTTCGCCCACGTCAAGGTCGGCATCCTTGTCCAGGACCTCTTTAAGCACCCGCCCGGCCGTCTCCTCGTCATATCCCAGATTGGCAAGGCCGGTAAGCGCATCGCGATATACGGACGTCGCCTTCCCCGCCGGAGCGGACAGCGAAACAGGAGCGTCGCCCTTCAGCTTGTATTTCAATTCCAGAAAAATCTGCTGCGCGGTCTTCTTTCCTATGCCGGAAACGCGGGTCAGGGCGGAGGCGTCGTCGTCGGCCACGATGCGGCGCAGATCGTCCGGCCGGAATGTGGAAAGAATGGCAAGCGCCGTGCGCGCGCCCACGCGGTTGATGCCCGTGAGCAGGTTGAACGTCTGCCTTTCATCCCAGGAAGAAAAACCGAACAGCTCCTGCGCGTCTTCCCTGACAATGAAACTGGTGTAGAAGGCGCAGCTCATCCCCTGAGCTGGCAGCTCCGCCAGAGCATGTTCGGGCAGAAAAATCTCATAGCCGACGCCGCCGGCCGTCACCAGCACGCAACTGTTTTCGGTGCGTTCCAGCACGCGTCCTTCCACATAGGAAAGCATCCTTCCTCCTGCCCGCATTCAACCGTGCGGAATATATGCTTTTTATACAATCAGACAGACTACTTTATTATTCTGAAAATGTCCATGCTCCCCACCTCCTCATCGTGCGGGTTTTGCACACAACATACGGAGCTCGCACAGCCGCATCAACTTTCAAAGTTCGGCGTCCTTCTTATAAACAAAGTTCTAAAGCATGAATCAAAGGCTGACTGGAACTGACAAGGCATATTGATCACAAGAAAAAATGTACCGGGCCATATTTCTTTCGTCGCATACCATCTTCACTTATTCATTATCGTTATCATTATATGAAACACGCCGTATACTCAAGCCGTTCTTTTTCATTTTGTTATAAATCGTATTTCTTGAAATATTTAATATCGTAGCAACCTTATTAATATTACCGTTATATTTTTCCAACAGTCTGGTTATAATATTAAGTTCTATCTGTTCCAGCGTCATTCCAGAAAAACATTCCTCTTCATTACCGGAAAACTCCACTCCCACCTTTTTTTTCATTTCCGGGAAAAGTGCTTCAGGCAGTCGATCGACATACTGTTCTCCTTCTCCCAGTGTACATACCATTCGATCGATGATATTTTCCAGTTCCCTGACATTACCGGGATAATCATAGGCCATGAAGGCCTCCATCACCTGAGGCGAACAGGCGACACTTTTTCTTCCCGAGTGCTTGCATATCTTTGCCAGCAGCTCCTCCACCAGCAGCGGAATATCATTTTTCCGTTCCCGAAGAGGAGGAATTGACAGAGAAAGAACATTGATCCTGTAGAAAAGATCCTTACGAAATGCCCCCATGGCTACCTCATTATTCAAGTTCTTATTGGAGGCGGCAATAATGCGAACATCTATTTTCCGTGCATTGCCCTCACCTATTCTGGTTACCTGCTTTTCCTGAAGAATACGCAACAGCGTTACCTGAACATCGAAAGGCATTTCACTTATTTCATCAAGAAAAATGGTTCCCCCCTCTGCAAGCTCGAATTTCCCGGGCCGGCTCTTTCTGGCCCCGGTAAACGCGCCTTCGGCATAACCGAACAACTCGCTCTGAATCAGCATCTTGGGAATTGCCCCGCAGTTGATGGCAATAAACGGTTTGTTCTTTCTGGAGCTTCCGTTATGTATGGCCTGAGCAAAAAGTTCCTTTCCTGTACCGCTTTCTCCATAGATAAGCACATTGCTGTCATTGGATGAAGCTCTCCGCGCAAGCTGTATCGCATCGAGCATCGGTACAGAATTGCCGATAATATCCTCAAACGCGTAGGTAGCCGAATATCCAGACTGATATGCGGTTACCTTCCGTATCTGCGCCGCTTTTTGCAGGGTCACTACACAACTTTCTTCTTCCAGAGGAATGAGAGAGAGAATATAGTACTGTGCATTTCTATCCCGACCGATACGGATTTCTCTGTCCATGATTCTGCGGCCGGAAGAAGTCGAAGTCAGCACTTCCATGATTTCTGAAGGAATGACGGAACCGCTGTCGGCATTCAGCATTTTCCTGCACTTGGTATTGCATTGAAGTATGACACCAACTCTGTTGATGAGCATGACGCCGATATCAAGTATTTCGGAAAGTACGGTTCTTTCACTGAGCAGAGTATTCAAGCGTATCTGCTCGGAAATAGCATGTGCGAGAAGCTCTGTGATACCGCGCGTAAACAGAGAGTAGTTGGAAATTTCCTGCGTAACATTAAGTACGCCCAGCAGCCTGTTTTCCTGCGAAAGTATGGGGGAACACACAGCATAACGATTATACACCCGACGCAGCCAGTGTTCCGGCCCGAAAACCTCTTCTGTTTCATGACTTCGAAGACAAAGGGACACACCCGTCGTACCGGCATATTCTTCTGCGGCGCTGTTCCCTACGACATTATGAGGAACACGATTGAAATCAACATCATTCCCCATCCAGTGCAATACCGTTCCTTCTGAATTATAAAGAACAACCAGAGTATTATTTCTTTTAAAAGAACTGATAAATTTTTCCATTAAAGGAATGGAACAGGAAAGCAGACGACTGTTTTTCGACAGCAACCCTTCAATATCGCTGGTCCGACAGTTTCTGTCCGGATCTTTTTCCAAAGGAATACCAAGCTCCCTGCTTCGCTGCCAGGAAAGAAGGATTTCCTCCCGAATGATATCAGGATTAACGGCTTTTCCCTCAAAAAAATTCTGTTTTTCACGAAGAATACGTTCGTATTTTTCCTGAGACATGAGTACTCCGCTAAAATTTTGTGCAAATAAAAAGCCGAATATTTTCTCTGAAATTTTTTTTCAGAGAAAAAAATTCGAAAAACTTTTAATATCAAATAATAACAGGATATTTTATCCATAAAAAAAACTCACGCCTTCGTCAAGCAGCCATCTGTCTCCCCGCAAATGACTGCTTATTTTTTATATATGCTTATTTTTTTAGCGCTTATTTTTTTAACAATTCAGCATCATTTCTTGAGTATTATATTTTATTATACTGATTTTATTAATAAAATTGATAAATTTTTTTGGCATACTTCTTGCTAGAAAGAGAAGCATCTTTCTACGCCTAAGGAGTTGCTTATGAGCTGCTGTACCTGCTTATCTTCCCATGAAAAGACCCTGGAACTGATTAAGGAAGGCAAGGCCGACCCCAAGCGGGCCCTGCATCGTCGACTTTACGCGATGGCGGATAAATTCGTAGGAACGACGCCGTACATCGACATGGAGCGCGGCAGGCTGTTCACCGAATCCATGAAGGAAACGGAAGGGGAACATCTTACGCTCCGCTGGGCAAAGGCTCTCATGCACATCGCCAAGAACATCACCGTCTATGTCGACGACCTGCAGTTGATTGCAGGGCGCTGCGGTACGGACAAAGGGCGTTACGGTATCCTGTATCCCGAGCTGGACGGCGACTTTTTCGCGGATGTTCTGGAAACAGTGGCAGGTCGTAAGGACGTGGCCCTGCTTGTCTCCAAGGAAGATGTGGAAATGGCCAAGGCCGAAATAGCCCCGTACTGGACGGGCAAGACCTTGCACGAGGACATCGTGCGTCATCTTCCCGACTTCTGCAAGCGCCTGTCCTACAACGATCCTCTCGGACGCGATCCGCGCTTCATCGCCATTGAGTGTGCAACGCAGCGTGCGGGCACGAACTGGACGCCGGATTACGCAAAGGTACTCAACAAGGGGATGGCCTGGGTGAAGGCTCAGGCTCAGGCCAAAATCGATGCCCTGGATCCTACGGATATCGCCGCTTCCGTGGAAAAAAAGCCGTTCTATGAAGCCATCATCATTACGGCTGACGCCCTGATCCTGTGGGCCAGAAGACATGCCGTTCTGGCACGCGAAAAGGCGGCAAAGTGCACCGATCCCGTCAGGAAAGCGGAACTTCTGGTAATCGCAGAACACTGCGAATGGGTGCCGGAACATCCCGCACGTACCTTCCATGAAGCTCTGCAGTCCCAGTGGTTTCTTCAGGCTTTCTGCCGCTTGGAACATCGTGCGGGCGGTATCGTCACCAACGGCCGCATGGATCAGTATCTGTATCCCTTCTACAAGAAGGATATGGAAGAAGGTCGCCTTACCGAAGAGCAGGCTCTTGAACTGCTTGACTGCCTCTGGGGCGCCATCGCACAGTACATCGACGTTTCCATCACACCGGTTTCGGCAAAACTTCTCAATGGTTATGCATCCTGGGAAACCGTCACCGTCGGAGGCCAGGATCGCTCCGGCCATGATGCCACCAACGAACTGACCTATCTCATACTGAAATCCCGTCAGGATTGCCCGTTGCCCCATCCCGAGCTTTCAGCCCGTATCCACAGCTGTGCTCCAGAGCGTTATCTGCGTATGGTGGCGGAAACCATCAAGGTAGGCATGGGATTCCCCAAAGTCATCAACGACCACGAAATCATCAATCACTTCATGGCGCAGGGCGCGCCTCTCGCCGACTGCTTTGACTATATTCATTCCGGCTGTACAGAAGTGCGCCTGGGCAACCGCGACGTCAACACCACACCGACCACTCAGGTAAACTTCCCTGCCTTTGTGGAACTCACCCTCTATAACGGGCATATGCTCAAGCATGGGGATGAGCTGCTGACCTTCGCCTCGGGCGATCCCCGCAGCTTCGCCACCTGGGAAGAATTCTTCGATGCCTTTACAAGACAGCTCAAGTACGGCCTGAAAGTCGCATTCACCAACCAGTACATTATCCACCGGCTGCGTGCCCGGCACTTCGCCGGTCCCCTCGCCTCCGGTCTGCACGACCTGTGCTTTGAATACGCCATCGATCTGCACGACTACCGCCATGTTCCGGGCAGCATCGACAGCACCTATTTCAACTGCTTCGGATACGCCACCACCATCGACTCTCTGAGCGCCATCAAGAAGTTCGTCTACGACGAGAAAACCGTGAGCATGGATCTTCTGCTTACTGCTCTTCGTGCCAACTTCGAAGGCTATGAAGACCTTCGCCTGATGCTGAACAGCGCCCCCGCTTTCGGCAACAACGATCCTTATGCCGATGCCATCGGTCTTGAGCTGGACCGGATAAGCCAGCAGTTCTGCATAGACCACGAGTATTCCCTGGGACATCGCATGAGTTACCGCATGGTATCTGTTACCGGCAACGTCCCTCACGGTGCCGAAGTAAGCGCCATGCCCAACGGCAGAAAGGCTTACGAGCCTATCTCCGACAACTGCTCAGCGTCCCACGGTGTGGACACCGCAGGCCCCACTGCCGTGCTCCTGTCCAATCACAACACCAAGAACTTCGGCATGTCCCATTACGCCGCACGCCTGCTGAACCTCAAGCTTACGCCTGCATGCGTACGCGGTGAAGAGGGAACCAGAAACCTCATGTCCCTGCTGCGCGCTGTTGTGGATCTCAAACTGTGGCACGCTCAGTTCAACGTCATCAATCGTGAAACACTGATTGCAGCACAGCAACACCCCGAACAGTACAAGAACCTGATCGTGCGTGTATCCGGGTTCAGCGCATACTTCACCGACTTGTCCAAGGCCATGCAGGACGACATTATCGGACGCACGGGCTACGATCATATCTGAACAGGCTGATATATACCAAAGAGTCATGCCATAGCCCCCTATGGCATGACTCTGAAAAAGCCCGAAAACATGTCCAGGAGGATTGCATGGCCGCCGCTGAAGGAATTGTTTTCAACATACAACGCTACTGTGTCCACGATGGTCCCGGTATCCGTACTACGGTATTCTTAAAAGGCTGCCCATTGAGATGCGCATGGTGCAGTAATCCTGAATCCCATAACATGCACCCTGAACCGGGATACAACAAAAGCAAATGTCTTGGGTGTTACCGCTGCATCCAGTCATGCCCTCTGAAGGCACTCTCCCCGGCGGAAGACGGTTCCGTACAACGGAACAAAGAACTGTGTCGTCCCGAACTGTGCGCTGCACAAGGTAAAGAGCCTCCGTGTACAGTCTGCTGCCCTGCCAAGGCCATGATCCTCTACGGTCGCAGAATGACTTCATCCGAAGTCGTAGATCAGGTGGAAAAAGACTCCATCTTTTATAGAGAAGGTGGAGGAATAACACTGAGTGGCGGAGAACCACTCCTTCAGGCAGAATTTTCTTTGGCAATACTAAAAGAATCCAAGTACAGGGGAATACACACCTCCATAGAAACCACAGGATATGTGGATAAATCTGTTATTAATAAAATATTTCAATATATTGATTATATTCATATGGATATAAAATCTGTAAATGATTCAGTACATAAAAAATATACAGGAGTTGAATCAACAAAAATTATGGATAATTTAAAATATATATATGAATCATTTCCAGAAGCTACCATAAGGATCAGAACTCCTGTCATTCCAGGAGTGAATGACTCAACGGAAGCCATTACGGCCATTGCCCGTTTTCTCAAGCCTTTTACCCGAGTAACCTACGAGCTGCTGCCCTATCATTCCATGGGGGCGCAGAAATATGCCTATCTGGGAAAGGAATATTCTCTAGGTTCAGGACTCATTAAATATAAAAGATGACAATGGCAGCGAGACAAATGGCCGAAAAGAACGTGTGTGCACAACGGTCATAACGCATGGCTATTCTGCGCCAATCCTTGAGTCGGCCAAACATGATTTCTATCTTGTGCCGCTGCTTATAAACCTCCTTGTCATAGACCACCGGAGTTTTCCGGCTGTGTCTGCCGGGAATGCACGGCGTGATTCCTTTACGGGACAAGGCATGACGAAACCAGTCGGCATCATAGCCTCTATCCGCCAGAAGCT